>JAUYMV010000512.1 GCA_030698645.1 Mesorhizobium sp. | reverse complement strand
CCGAGCCCGGCCCGCCGCCGGTGAGCACGAAGATCTCGTCGAAGGCCTGCACCGCGCGGATCAGCGACAGGACGAGAACCACCACCATCGTCGGCATCAGGAGCGGCATGGTGATCCGATAAAACGTCCGCCATTTCGAGGCGCCGTCCATCTCGGCCGCCTCGTAGACGTCGGACGGGATCGCCTGCAGCCCGGCGAGCAGGATCAGCGTGTAGAATCCCATATGCGCCCAGATCGACACGAAGATGATCCAGAAGAAGGCCCAGTCCGCATCGAGCAGCCAGTTGACGACCGGCAGCCCGGCGCCTTCCAGCCCGGCATTGAGCACGCCGTAGCGCTGCAGCACCCATTTCCAGATCAGTGCGACGACGACCGGCGACAGCAGCACCGGATAGAAGAACACGGCGCGGAAGAAGCCGCGCCAGGGAATCGCGCGGTTGAGGATCAGCGCGGTCAAGAGCGAGAAGAGGACCATGAAGCCGACCTGCAGGATGACGAACCAGAAGGTGTTGTGGATGGCGCGCCAGAAGATGTCGCGCTCGCAGGAATTGGGCTCGAGATAGTTCTGGCAGGCGAGCAGCGAGCGGAAGTTCTCCAGCCCGACATAGGGTCGGTCGGCCAGCATGATCGCGTCGCTGCCGGTCGTCGCATAGAAGAAATTGAGGAAGATCGGCAGGAAGGTGAAGGCCGAGAAGATCACCAGGTTGGGGAACAGGAAGACCCAGGCGATGCGCTGCGCGCCCGTCATCTTCTGCAGCGCCATCATCGGCGCCTCGAACAGGTTGAACGCGGCGGCGTAGAGGAAGGAAAGGGCACTCTTCAGCGGTGTCAGCATGGTGCGGTCCAGCAGCCCCTCACCCTCCCTCTCCCCGTGAAAGACGGGGAGAGGGAGGCGTGAACGTTGCGGCCAGACCCCTTCTCCCACCTGCGGGGAGAAGGTCCCGGCAGGGGGATGAGGGGGCAGCTGGCCCTCGATAGGCGAACCTTATTACTTCGCCGCGGCGAGCGCTTCCTTGACGTCGGTATCGATGCGCGCCAGCGCTTCGTCGAGCGTCGACTCGCCGACGATCGCCTGCGTGATGCGGGTGACAGTGGCGTTCATGATGGCGCGGTTGTTCTTGTAGCCCTGGAACTGGAACGCCACCGGGCTGAAGTTGGTCAGCGACTTGGCGAACACCGCGAGCGCCGCCTTTTCGTCGTCGGTGGCGGTGGCATAGTCGATGCCCTTGGCCTGCAGCGCCTGGTTAGCCGGGATGTTCTTGGTCTTGGACAGCACCGCCGCCTGCACGTCCTCGCGCGCCATAAAGTCGAGCAGCTTGCCGACCTCCTCGGGCGCCTTGGTGTGCTTGAAGCCGACGACCGCCGCGCCGCCCGGAATGCCGGTGCAGCCGCCGGGTCCGCATGGCGCCGGCACCGCCACCCAATCGAAGGCGTCGCCGATGTCGCGGCCGAAGCGGCCGATCTGCCACGAGCCGGAGATGTACATCACGAGGCTGCCATTGGTGAATTCCTTGGCGGCGTCCTGATAGGTCGCGCCACCGGCGCCGGCCCAGACTTCCTTGGCGACAGTGCCGTCATTGTTCCAGTCGACGAACTGCTTGGCGAAGGCCCTGTAGCCGTCGTCGACGGTGATCGGATTGCCATCGGCGTCGAAATATTTCGCGCCGTAGGAGATCGCAGGTCCGGCGAAGCGGTGGCCTGTGCGGTCCATCGCGACGGCATAGGGCGCGCCGGTCTTGGCGGCGACTTCCTTGGCGGCCTTGGCCCAGTCCTCGTAGGTCGCGCCTTCGCCCGGCATGGCGATGCCGGCCTGTTCGAACAGCGTCTTGTTGACGAACGGGCCTGTCGCGGTCTGCTGGTCCATGACGGAGTAGATGCCCTTGTCGTCGGGTCCGTTGACGCGCGTCCAGGCCAGCGTCTTGCCGTAGGCGGCTTCCCAGGCGGCGGCGTCCTTCACATAGGGCGAAACGTCGAGCATGTATTTGGCGAGGCCGCCGAGATCGGTGACGCGGGCGAGGTCCGGGCCTTCGCCGGAGGCGAGCTGCAGCGGCAGGCTCTCGACGATCGACTTGTAGGGAACGACGTCGACCTTGACCGTGGTGCCCAGGTTCTCGGCCTCGAAAGCCTTGAACTGCTCGGACCAGGTGTCGCATTCGACACCGTCCTGGTAGCAGGCGAAGCGCAACTCCGCCGCCTGCGCGGCGGATGCCGCGATGATTGCTGCGAATGCTATTCCGCCGAGAAACTGTGCCTTGCGCATGTCGATCCTCCCTGATTGCAGCGCTGCGTATTGGTGGTGGTCCGGAGAAACTGTATCTTATGTCTTATATAAGAATCAATCGACCGACTTGGGCAATTTCCGAACTACCATACAAGTTAAGATGACAGCATGCGCGCAGTTTGAAAAGGGGGTTGGCTCGAATTTTTTTCGGTATTTTTCGTTTCGCTCCCGATGTGAACGTTTCGAATGCCAAATGTTCAATCGAATCAAGGAAGCCGGGACGCTCCCCGCCGATTCATTGCCAGGAAGCCGGCGCTGCTATCGCGCCGCGTCGCGCTCGATCGCCGCGCGCATGTTCTGCGCCAGCATGGTCTCCAGCCGGCGGCGTATCCCCGCGCGCCATTCCGGCGCGGTGGCGAGTTCGTCGGGAAACAGCCCGGGCAGCCCGAGCAGCCGGTCGACGATCGAGCCGGCGTCTCGCCCGGACCCGTCCAGCAAGGCGCCGATCTCCGCCTCGCGCGGGTCGCGCAGCAGATAGGTTTCGCCGCTCTCGTTCATGCCGAGACAATAGCGCATCCAGGCGGCGACCGCGAAGGCATAGGCATCCAGCGATTGGCCCCGGCGCAGCGCTTCCATTGCCGGTTCGATCAGCCGCTGGGGCAGTTTTTGCGTACCGTCCATGGCGATCTGGTAGGTCTGGTGGGCGATTGCCGGATTGGCGAAGCGGCTCCGCAGGTCCGTCGCGTAGGCGTCGAGGTCGACGCCCGGCACCGGATCGAGCGTCGCGGCGGCCGCCTGCATGTGGCGCGCGACGAGCTTTGCCAGCGCCGCGTCGCCCATAACGTCGCGGACATGGGCATGGCCCGCGATGTAGCCGGCATAGGCGAGCATCGAATGCGCGCCGTTCAGCATGCGCAGTTTCATCTTCTCGTAGGGGCCGACATCGGCCGCGAAGATCGCGCCGCCGGCCGCCCAGTCCGGCCGGCCGGCCGTGAAATCGTCCTCGATCACCCATTGGGTGAACGGCTCGGTCTCGACAGCGGCGCGGTCGTCACGGCCCGTCAGCGCCGCCACATCGGCGAAGGTCTGCGTGGTCGAGGCAGGCGTGATGCGGTCGACCATGGTGGAGGGAAAGCGCACCTGCGCTTCGATATAGGCCGCGAGATCCGGATCGCCGGCCGCCGCGAAGTCCAGCACCAGCCGCCGCAGCACGCGGCCATTGTGCGGAAGGTTGTCGCAGCAGAGCACGGTGTAGGGCGGCAGGCCACGCTGGCGGCGCAGCCGGAGGCCTTCGACGAGGAAGCCGACGGCGCCGGCGGGCTGCCGAGGGTTTGCGAGATCGGGCGCGATGGACGGATGCGCGCGATCGAGACCGCCGGTCTTCGGGTCGATGCCGTAGCCCTTCTCGGTGATGGTCAGGCTGACGATCTTTGTCTCGGGCGCGGCGAGCGCTGCCAGCACCGCGTCGGGCTCGCGCGGCGCGACGAGCACCCTGACGATCGAGCCTATCACCCGCGCCGACACGCCCTCGGGGCCGCGAGTGAGCAGCGTGTAGAGACCGTTCTGCGGGTTCATCGCGTCGGCGACGTCGGCCGAGCGGAGCGACACGCCGGTGATCATCCAGTCACCGCCGGAGGCGGCCATCGCCGCGTCGGTATAGACCGCCTGATGCGCCTTGTGGAA
>JAUYMV010000506.1 GCA_030698645.1 Mesorhizobium sp. | reverse complement strand
GATCGCGCGGCGGGCCGCCTCGATCTGACGCGCGGTGACGCGGTCCGGCTCCATCGCCTTCAGTCCGAAAGCGCCGAAATCCAGATTGGTGCCGCCCTTTGCGACGCCGTGGATACGACCCTTGAACTGCTTGCGGAACTTTGTGCGCTTGGGCTGCAGCATCGTCCTACTCCAAATCCTATATTCTGACGCGTAAGCTTACGCGTTCTCGCGACGGCGACCGCCGCCCGAATGGGAGGCATCGCCCTCTGTCGCACGACGTTCCGAAGCCATCGGATCGTGCTCGAGGATCTCGCCCTTGAAAATCCAGACCTTGACGCCGCAGATGCCGTAGGCCGTGTGCGCCTCCGACGTTCCGTAGTCGACGTCGGCGCGCAGCGTATGCAGCGGCACGCGGCCTTCGCGATACCATTCCATGCGCGCGATTTCGGCGCCGCCGAGACGGCCCGAACAGTTGATGCGGATGCCTTCGGCGCCCAGGCGCATCGCCGACTGCACGGCGCGCTTCATGGCGCGGCGGAACGCGATGCGGCGCTCCAGCTGCTGCGTGATCGACTGCGCCACCAGCTTCGCGTCGATTTCCGGCTTGCGGACCTCGACGATGTTCAGGTGCGTCTCGGACTTCGTCATCTCCATCAACTTCTTGCGCAGCTTCTCGATGTCCGCGCCCTTCTTGCCGATGATCAGGCCAGGACGAGCGGCGTGGATCGTGACGCGGCACTTCTTGTGCGGACGCTCGATGACGATCTTCGAGACGGCGGCCTGCTTCAGCTCCTTCTCGAGATAGGCGCGGATCTTGATGTCCTCGTGCAGCAGCTTGCCGTATTCGCCGGTGTTCGCGTACCAGCGCGAATCCCAGGTCCGGTTGATGCCGAGGCGCAGCCCGATCGGATTGACTTTCTGGCCCATCAGGCGGCCTCCACTTTCTCTTCAGCTTCGCGCACGACGATCGTCAGGTTCGAAAACGGCTTCTCGATGCGGCTGGCGCGACCGCGGCCACGCGCATGGAAGCGCTTCATCACGATCGACTTGCCGACATAGGCCTCCGCGACGACGAGGGCGTCGACATCGAGGTCATGGTTGTTCTCGGCGTTGGCGATCGCCGATTCCAGCGTCTTCTTCACCGTTCCGGCGATCCGCTTGTGCGAAAATTCCAGATCGTTGAGCGCAGCTGCGACCTTCTTGCCGCGGATGAGCGCGGCAACCAGGTTCAGCTTCTGCGGGCTGACGCGGATCGTGCGCAACACGGCGCGCGCCTCGTTGTCAGCAAGCCTGCGCGGAGCTTTGGCCTTGCCCATCGTTACTTCCTCTTCGCCTTCTTGTCCGCGCCATGACCGTAATAGGTCCGGGTCGGAGCGAACTCACCGAACTTGTGTCCGACCATGTCCTCGTTCACGGAAACCGGAACGTGCTTCTGGCCGTTGTAGACGCCGAAGGTGAGGCCGATAAACTGCGGCAGGATGGTGGAGCGACGGCTCCACATCTTGATCACCTCATTACGGCCCCCTGCGCGGACATTGTCTGCCTTCTTGAGCAGATAGCCGTCGATGAAAGGGCCTTTCCAAACTGAACGGGTCACTTCGAAAACCTCTCTTAGCTCTTGCGCGCGTGGCGCGAGCGCATGATGAACTTGTCGGTCGACTTGTTCGACCGCGTCTTCTTGCCCTTGGTCGGCTTGCCCCACGGCGTGACCGGGTGGCGGCCGCCGGAGGTGCGGCCTTCGCCGCCGCCATGCGGGTGATCGACAGGGTTCATCGTGACGCCGCGATTGTGCGGCTTGCGGCCGAGCCAGCGCGAACGGCCGGCCTTGCCCAGATTGATGTTGCCGTGGTCCGGGTTCGACACCGCGCCGACGGTGGCGAGACACGAACCATGCACGAGACGCTGCTCGCCCGAATTGAGGCGCAGGATCGCCATGCCCTGGTCGCGACCGACCAGCTGGGCGTAGGTGCCGGCGGAACGCGCCATCTGGCCGCCCTTGCCCGGCTTCAGCTCGACATTGTGGATGATCGTGCCGACCGGCATGGCCTGCAGCGGCATCGCATTGCCGGGCTTCACGTCGGCCGAGGCAGACGCGATGATCTTGTCGCCGACCGCCAGGCGCTGCGGCGCCAGGATGTAGCTGAGCTCGCCGTCATCATACTTGATGAGCGCGATGAACGCGGTGCGGTTCGGATCGTATTCGAGACGCTCGACCGTGCCCTGCACGTCGAACTTGCGACGCTTGAAATCGACCATGCGGTAGGTGCGCTTGTGACCGCCGCCCTGGAAACGGGCGGTGATGCGGCCGGTGTTGTTGCGCCCGCCGTTCGACATCAGGCCTTCCGTCAGACCCTTGACGGGCTTTCCGCGGTAGAGGCCCGAACGGTCGACGATGACCAGCTGGCGCTGGCTCGGCGTCGTCGGCTTGTAACTCTTGAGTGCCATGTTCCTACCTCTGTCCGCTTACAGGCCGGTCGATACGTCGATCGAATGGCCATCCGCGAGCGTCACGATTGCCTTCTTGACGTCGACCTGACGGCCGATGGTGCCGCGGAAACGC
>JAUYMV010000505.1 GCA_030698645.1 Mesorhizobium sp. | reverse complement strand
GGGCAGTTCGTCGACGCGCCGCAGCATGATCGCGGTGAGGTGGCTGGCGTTGACCTGCAGCGCGTTGGCGGGCGCGAGCAGCGTCACCGCCCCTGCCCCGATCCGCGCCGCGCCGCGCGCCGCCAGCCGCGCCGCGCCGGATGTCGTCGGCCCGCCGGAAAAGACGCCGACATGGCCGCGGCTGTATTTGTGCGCCTCGGCCGAAGGCACCGGAAACACGGCGCGCCAGAGGTCCGGCAGGTTGACCGCCAGCCGCCCCGCCGCCGGGTCGAGCAGGTCGCGTCGGATGCCGATGTCGGCGACGATCGTCTCGCCGCACAGCCCGCGTCCGGGATAGAGCAGGTGCCCCGGCTTGCGCCTGAAGAAGGTCACAGTCAGCTCGGCCTGCGGCGCGTCGCCCAGGACCGCCCCGGTGGCGCCGGAGACGCCCGACGGCAGGTCGATGGCGACCACGCTGGCCCGCGCGCCGCGCAACCGCGCGATCGCCGCGCGCGCCTCGCCGTCGAGCGGGCGCGCCAGCCCGGCGCCGAACAGCGCGTCGACGACGACCGCGCCGCGCTCCGGTATAAAGTCGGCAAGAGGTCTGGTGGCGAGCGGACAGTCGGCGGCGGCCCGCGCGGCGTCCGAGCCCGGCCTCGGTTCGTCCAAGGCCCACACGCCGACATCGACGCCCGCCTCCGCCAGCAGCCTGGCCACGACATAGCCGTCGCCGCCATTGTTGCCCGGACCGCAGAGCACGTCGATGCGCGCCGCGCCGGGATAGCGCGCCAGGATTTCCGCGGCCACCGCCGCGCCGGCGTTTTGCATCAGGCGGTATCCGTCGAAGGGGCCGGCTCGCGCCGCGCGGCGGTCGACCTCGCCCATCTCGTCCGGCGTCAGGATGTCGTGCCCCATCTGGTTTCCCGCGGCTTCTTTGCCGTGCGACGCTAGCGCGCTTGCGTGTCCGAGTGCAAACCGGCAGACTGCTTTCGCGTTGTGCGTTTTGTACGTTCTTTGGGCATCACGATCTGCTGCGCGGCGTCAGCCCGGCATGTCCGGACGGGACGCGCGCGGATCGAACCGACCAAATTCCGCATCCGGATGGCATGCCGCAGGTATTTCGTTCCCGCAGGGACGGCCGGTCGATCTGGCATGCTTCCTGCTTATCCCACTTCAACGGGCGGAACGCCCGTTTTCCCCCACGGAGGCTGATTTCAAAATGAAGAAGATCGAGGCGATCATCAAGCCGTTCAAACTCGACGAAGTGAAGGAAGCGCTCCAGGAGGTCGGACTGCAGGGCATCACCGTGACCGAGGCCAAGGGCTTCGGCCGCCAGAAGGGCCATACCGAACTCTACCGCGGCGCCGAATATGTGGTCGACTTCCTGCCCAAGGTGAAGGTCGAGGTCGTGCTCGGCGACGATGCGGTGGAGGCCGCCATCGACGCGATCCGCAAGGCGGCGCAGACCGGCCGCATCGGCGACGGCAAGATTTTCGTCTCGAATATCGAGGAAGTTGTGCGTATACGCACGGGGGAAACCGGCATCGACGCCGTCTGACAAGAGCGGGCCGGTCAGGGACTTTTTCGCCATCACTCTCTAGGGAAAGACAGATCATGACGACAGCCAAAGACATCATGAAGCAGATCAAGGACAACGACGTGAAATTCGTCGACCTTCGCTTCACAGATCCGAGAGGCAAGCTGCAGCACGTGACCATGGACGTGGTCGAGGTCGAGGAGGACATGTTCGCTGACGGCGTGATGTTCGACGGCTCGTCGATCGCCGGCTGGAAGGCCATCAACGAGTCCGACATGGTGCTGATGCCGGATCCCGACACCGTCCACATGGACCCCTTCTTCGCGCAGTCGACCATGGTCATCCTGTGCGACATCCTCGACCCGATCTCGGGCGAGGCCTACAACCGCGATCCGCGCGGCACCGCCAAGAAGGCCGAGGCCTACATGAAGGCCGAAGGCATCGGCGACACGATCTATGTCGGCCCCGAAGCCGAGTTCTTCGTCTTCGACGACGTCAAGTACAAGGCCGATCCCTACAACACCGGCTTCAAACTCGACTCGACGGAACTGCCGTCGAACGACGACACCGACTACGAGACCGGCAACATGGGCCACCGCCCGCGCGTCAAGGGCGGCTACTTCCCGGTCCCGCCGATCGACAGCCTGCAGGACATGCGCTCCGAGATGCTCACCGTGCTCGCCGAGATGGGCGTGCGCGTCGAGAAGCACCATCACGAGGTGGCCGCCGCCCAGCACGAGCTCGGCATCAAGTTCGACGCGCTCACGCGCAACGCCGACAAGATGCTGATCTACAAATATGTCGTGCACCAGGTTGCCAACGCCTATGGCAAGACGGCGACCTTCATGCCGAAGCCGGTGTTCGGCGACAACGGCTCGGGCATGCACGTCCACATGTCGATCTGGAAGGACGGCAAGCCGACCTTCGCCGGCAATGAATATGCCGGCCTGTCGGAGAGCTGCCTGTTCTTCATCGGCGGCGTCATCAAGCATGCCAAGGCGGTCAATGCCTTCACCAACCCGCTGACCAATTCCTACAAGCGGCTGGTGCCGGGCTATGAGGCGCCGGTGCTGCTCGCCTATTCGGCGCGCAACCGCTCGGCGTCGTGCCGCATTCCGTTCGGCTCGTCGCCGAAGTCGAAGCGCGTCGAGGTCCGCTTCCCGGATCCGGGCGCCAACCCCTATCTCGGCTTCGCCGCCCTCCTGATGGCCGGCCTCGACGGCATCAAGAACAAGATCCATCCCGGCCAGCCGATGGACAAGGACCTCTACGACCTGCCGCCGAAGGAGCTGAAGAAGATCCCGACGGTCTGCGCATCGCTGCGCGAAGCCCTGCAGAGCCTCGACAAGGACCGCGGCTTCCTCAAGGCCGGCGGCGTGTTCGACGACGACCAGATCGACTCCTACATCGAACTCAAGATGCACGAGGTCATGCGCTTCGAGATGACGCCGCATCCGGTCGAGTTCGACATGTATTATTCGGTCTGATCCGTACCGCACGGCGACCAACGAAAACCCCGGCAGCGATGCCGGGGTTTCTCCATGTCTGGGGTCCGGAATGGACTGTCGGTCGTCCGGCTCAGCCCTTCCCCAGCAGATCGTCCACCAGCGCGTCCAGCTCCGCCGTCTCGACGAAATCCTCGTGCGACCGCAGCAGGTTCATGCGCAGATTGTTGCGGATGTAGTCATAGTCGTTGGTGACGATCGTCTGGTGGATGGGCAGCGCGTCGAAGATCAGCTTGGCCATCGGCTCGGCGAGATTTCGCACCGGGCGCGGCGGACCGCTCTGCGTCGCGGCGAGGCGCTCGCGCACGAGTCTTAGGCCGTCGTCCCAAAACCCGTCGGGCGCGCCGGCCGGCAAATCATAGCGGGCGAAGACGTTCACGACCACGGCTTCGATGGCTTCGGGCAGGTGACGCTGGCGCAGCCCCGCCGCCGGGCGCAGCACACCTTCGATCATCTCGGCGTTCATCGCGACGGCCGGGGCAAAACTCGCCCAGCGCGAGACGCGCAGCGCCTCGAGAAACTCCGCCTCGGTGAACAGCTTCTGCCAGTAGACGCCGGCGCGCACGCGGCAGAACTCGACCACGCATTTCTGCGCCATGAAGGCGGCGTGCTGGTCGATGAAGCTGGCCAGGTCCTCCGCGTTGCGGACAGGCGGCGGCTTGCGGAACAATCCGGCCACGAGATTTTCAAGCATTCCCATTCAATTCCGTCCCCGATGCGCGCACCTGGCGAGTCTATCGGTTCCCGCCGGGCAATGAAAGCAGGGCGGGATCGAAGCCGACAGACCTATTCTAAAGTTGTATGAACAAGTCGCGCGGCGAATGTTACCAAAGCGTGAACGTCGGGGGAGTCTGCCGAGGGGGAGATTCGTACGCCGAGGTCGGCCCGCTTAGGCACGGGTCACGGTTTGGAGGAGTCGCGCCGGTTTCCGAGAGGTCCGGCGCCAAAAGAGGAGGGAATGCGCAATGGCTACGCCTGACCGCGTCAGTTACTGGAACAAGACCAGGAACCTCATGTTCCTGATGCTCGGCCTGTGGGTGTTCTTCGGATACATCATCCACATGTTCGTGGTGCAGCTCAACAACATCGTCATTCTCGGCTTCCCGCTCGGCTACTACATGGCCGCGCAGGGTTCGCTCATCGCCTTCGTCGTCATGCTGTTCTGGTTTGCCCGCAAACAGAACGGCATCGATGAAGAGCATGGCGTGGCCGAAGACTGATCCGGGGGGAGAAGACAATGGCAAACACGACTTCAGGCGGGAGTGACTTCACCGCCAATCTCGGCCGCATCTACGCCATCTATACCGGCGGCTTCATCGCCTTCATCATCCTGATGGCGATCATCAGCGCGATGGGCGTTCCCAACGTCATCATCGGCTATCTGTTCGTGGCATTCACGATCACGATCTATGCCGTGATCGGCATTCTGAGCCGCACCATGCAGGTCGGCGAATACTACGTCGCCGGACGCCGCGTGCCCGCGATCTACAACGGCATGGCGACGGGCGCCGACTGGATGTCGGGCGCCTCCTTCGTCGGCATGGCCGGCACGCTCTACCTGCTCGGCTATGACGGCCTTGCCTTCGTGCTCGGCTGGACCGGCGGCTACGTGCTCGTCGCGATCCTGGTCGCGCCGTATCTGCGCAAGTTCGGCGCCTACACGGTTCCCGACTTCCTGTCGGCCCGCTACGGCGGCAATCTCGCCCGCTTCATCGGCGTGATCGTGCTGTTCTCCTGCTCCTTCACCTATGTGGTGGCGCAGATCTACGCGACCGGCATCATCTCGGCCCGCTTCCTCGGCCTCGATTTCACCGTCGCCGTCTATGTCGGCCTCGCCGGCATCCTGGTCTGCTCCATGCTCGGCGGCATGCGCGCCGTCACCTGGACGCAGGTCGCCCAGTATATCGTGCTGATCATCGCCTACCTCATCCCGGCCATCTGGATGTCGACGGTGAAGACCGGCATCCCGATCCCGCAGCTCATGCAGGGTCAGGCGCTCCAGGGCATCGCAGCCCTCGAAGCGGCGCAGGGCATTGCCGTCGGACATGCGACGCCTTTCTCGCATGGCGGCTACAACGCGCTGAACTACTTCCTGCTCATCCTCTGCCTGATGGTCGGAACGGCATCGCTGCCGCACGTCCTGATGCGTTACTTCACCACCCCGTCGGTGCGTGAGGCGCGCGTTTCGGTCGCCTGGTCGCTGCTCTTCATCTTCCTGCTCTACTTCACGGCGCCGGCCTACGCGGCGTTCGCCAAGTGGACCATGCTCGACCTGGTGGCTTCCGGCCTGACGCCGGAGAACATCACCGAGAAGGCGGGCTGGATGATGAGATGGGCCGCGGCGGATAACGCCCTCGTCCAGATCTGCGGCAAGGCAGCCGTCGACGCAGCCGCGATTGCCGCGGCCTGCGCCGATCAGGGCGTGACGCAGATCGCGTTCTCGAACATCAACCTCAACCCCGACATGATCGTTCTTGCAACGCCGGAAATGGCCGGCATGCCGTACGTGATTTCGGGTCTCGTCGCCGCCGGCGGTCTCGCCGCCGCGCTGTCGACGGCCGATGGCCTGCTGCTCGCCATCGCCAACGCACTCAGCCACGACATCTACTACAAGATGATCGACCAGAATGCTCCGACCGCCCGCCGTCTGGTGGTGTCGCGCGTCCTGCTCGTTCTCGTGGCCATCGCCGCCGCCTACGTGGCGTCGACCAAGCCGGGCGACATCCTCGCGATGGTGTCCTGGGCCTTCTCCCTTGCCGCGGCGGGTCTCTTCCCGGCGCTGGTGCTGGGCGTCTGGTGGAAGCGCACGAACTCGGCCGGCGCCGTTGCCGGCATGATCGCGGGCTTCGGTCTGTGCATGTATTACCTGCTCGGCACCCGCTATGGCGCCGTCGGGTTCTACGAAATGTGGAGCGGGCTTTCGACCGCCTCGCCGGAGGCGATTGCCAAGTTCGTGGATCTCAAGGCGGCGGTTGCCGCGGCGGCTCCCGATGCCCAGGCCGCTGCCATGACCGCGCTCGACAAGCATGCCCAGACGATGGCCAACTGGTGGGGCGTCAAGAACCTCTCGGCGGCCGCCTTCGGTCTGCCCGTCGGGTTCCTGGTGATGATCGTCGTCAGCCTGCTGACCAAGGCGCCGTCGCCTGCCATGCAGGAGTTCATCGAGGAACTGCGCGTCCCGCGCGGCAAGCAGATGATGGAAGAAAAGGCCGCCTGATCCCTCCGGGTCGGCAGTCGAAGCGGGGTCCGGCAACGGACCCCGCTTTCATTTCGGGCGGGCCGCTGCCATAAGGTGCCGGCGCCGCGGCTTGGATGATCAACGCATGAACGATTTCTGGTCCTACTGGTATTTCCACATACCGAACTTCATCCTCGCGGCCCTGATGTACACCTTGATGGGCCGGTTCCTGCTCGGTCTGTTCGTCCCCGAGAACTGGGACAATTACATCTGGCGCTTCTTCAAGCTGATCACCGATCCGTTCGTCAGGATCGTGCGCTACATCACGCCGGACGTGATCGGCCACCCCATCGTGCTGATTTTCGGCGTACTCTGGCTGCTCGCCATCCGCTTCGTCTATCTGGCGACGCTCATTCAACTCGGGCTCGGTCCCGTCGCCGCTCCGGGGAACTGACCATGGATCGCAACGCTCTCGTGCCGATCATGGCGCTCGCCATCGTCAACGGCATCTTCTCGCCCTTCGTGCTGGTGGTGTTTCTCGCCAACTGGTTCTGGTATCCGCACACCTTCCTGCCGGCCATGCCGCAGATCATCTCGATGTTCAGCGCGCTGATCCTGTCGACGCTGACCATCATGGTGTCGGGCGTGCCCGCCGCGCTCTACCAGCGCCTTTCGGCGCAGCCGAATGGACCGGCCATCGGATTCATCTGGCTCGTCGGCGCGGCGCTGCTGACGCTGCCGGCGGTGCCCAACGTCATTCGAGCGCTCGGCTTCTCGGCCTGATCTCAGGACTTCGGGGCGTCAGGTCTTCGGCCGAGCGCCTCGAGCAGGCGCGCCGCCGCCAGCATGTCGGCCTTGCGGCCGGCCTGGCGCGCCGCGGCCTCGGCGGCCGGACCCC
>JAUYMV010000504.1 GCA_030698645.1 Mesorhizobium sp. | reverse complement strand
ACGCCCTATGACGCCAAGGGCATGATGGTGTCGGCGTTGCGCGATCCGAATCCGGTCGTCTACCTCTACCCGGCTGGACTTCGCGAACTGGTCGAGGAAGTCCCCGACGATCAGTACGAGGTGCCGCTCGACAAGGCCGCGGTCCGCATGGAGGGCGGCGACATCACGATCGTCGGCTCCGGCGGCGGCATGCCGGAGGTTCTCAAGGCAGCCGAAGCACTGAAGGCTCAGGGCATGGGTGTCGAAGTCATCGACCTGCGCGTGCTCAAGGAGATGGACACCGCGACGCTCGTCGATTCGGTGCAGAAGACGAAACGGCTCCTGACCGTCGACCAGTCCTACTACACGCTTTGCCCTGGAGCCGAGGTGATTGCGCGCGTGGCCGAGAACGTCGATGGCGCCCGCTACAAGCGCGTCGCCTTCCCCGACGCACCCCCGCCCGCTTCCCCCGAGATGTTTCTCTGGATGCGGCCGAACGCCGAGCACATCATCGGCGCGGCCAAGAGACTCGTCGGCTAGTTCCCTCGCCGACGGCAGTGCGCGTATCGGCGAGGGGACGGTCCCTCAGGATGCGCGCACTGCGTTTTTTTCGAACGGAGCAGGAAAATGACGTCACTTGAAATCGAGATCGGCCTTGCTCCCAGAGTCGAGCACGAGTGTCCCCAATGCGGCAGTACGCGTTTGCGCGAATCGCTGGTCAAGTCGGCGTTCTGGCAGGACGATCGCCTTGTCGTGGTGGAAGATATACCGGCAGTGATTTGCGAGGCTTGCGGGGAGCGCTTCTACGACGATGCGACCGTGACCGCGCTCGATCTGATGCATGGCGATGGCTTCCCGGCCGGCGATGCGGCAAGCCATATGCACGTGCCAGTCTTCTCGTTCTCGCACCGGATTCCGGCGGAGCTGGTCCAACTCGCCGAGGCCGAGGAATGAATCCGAGAATCCGGCATCTGGCGCTTGCCGGATTCGCCGCGGCGTTCGTGTCCGGCGTGTCCCTAGCGCTGGCTCAATCCGATTTCGGCTTCATGCCGGATGGCGGGCGCCAGACGCTTCTTCGTCTTTTCGATGCCTCACCGGCAGACCTGACTGCCGTCATTTCATCGAAGCACAGCGAAGCGGAATGGGTGACGGCGCTCGCGCCCAACGCCGCCACGCTCAAGCCGGAGGAAATCGAAACGCTTGCCTCCTATCTCGCGGTGAACATGCCCCTGCCGCGGGCGCAGGGCATGACTGCGCCGGGTCTCGAGCAGATGGCGGAGCTGCTTCCCCCGGACGGCAAGGAACTCGCGATCGCCAACTGCCAGTTCTGCCATTCGTTCTTCACCGGCTATCTCGTCCACGATCGCGACGCGGAGGGATGGCGTAGCGTCTTCAAGTCTCCGTTCCACAAGGAATTGGCAATGACCGAAAAGGAGCGCGAGACCTTTGCCCGCTACTCCGCGATC
>JAUYMV010000500.1 GCA_030698645.1 Mesorhizobium sp. | reverse complement strand
GGCACACCGCCGCGGTGTGGATGAAGAAGAACCTCGAGAAACGGATGGACACCGAGCCGCGGCGCTGGGCCGGGCCCGGTCCCATGCCGGTCTTCGGCCCCTCGCCCGGTTTCCGAAATCTGCGCTGGCTGAAGCCCGTCTATGCCGGCGAGACGATCACCTTCACCCGCACGGGCCTCGACCATCGCCCGGTCGCCTCGCGCCCCGGCTGGCGCCTGCTGACCATCCGCGCGGAAGCCTTCGACTCGACCGGCGACAAGGTGATCGAATTCGACAGTTCGGTGCTGGTGCAGGTGGAGTAGGCGGTCGGCAGTCGGCAGTCGGCAGTCGGCAGAGAAACAGCCATCTGCACCTGAGAATTTGAAGCCTCTTTTGCTTCCCCTATTGCCTACTGCCGACTGCCGACTGCCGCCCCTCAATGCCCGCCGAACTCGATCAGCGTGCGCACGTCGACGCCCAGCGCCTCCAGCTTCTTGCGGCCGCCGAGCTCCGGCAGGTCGATGACGAAGCACGCCGCGACGATGTCCGCGCCCATCTGCCGGAGCAGCTTGACCGCGCCTTCCGCCGTGCCGCCGGTGGCGATCAAATCGTCGACCAGGATCACCTTCTCGCCCGGCTGCACGGCGTCGGTATGCATCTCCATCTCGTCGACCCCGTATTCGAGCGAATAGGCGACGCGGACGGTCGTGTGCGGCAGCTTGCCCTTCTTGCGGATCGGCACGAAGCCGGCCGACAGCTGGTGCGCCATCGCGCCGCCCAGGATGAAACCGCGCGCCTCGATGCCCGCGATCTGGGAGACGCCCGTGCCGGAATACGGGTGCACCAGTTCGTCCACCGCCCGCCGGAAGGCGCGCGCGTTGCCGAGCAGCGTGGTGATGTCGCGGAACTGAATGCCGGGCTTGGGATAGTCCGGAATGGTCCGGATCGCCGCGAGGAGGGTCTGCTGGAGCGTCGAGTTCATGGGGGTTCTCGCTCGGAGGGAGCTCGTCTAGAATGGGCAGGTTTGAATTTCTATCTTGATGTCCGACCACAGGCACATCTCCCGCAAGGGCGAGAAATAGTGCTGCCAGGTGGTTGTCTCTCTGCTAACCACTGCTTTGAAGTATGGACCGTCAAACAGACTATCATATCCGGCGAGTGAACCCGCAGCGTTCCTCACAAGAGCGGCGCCGGCGTCTCCAAAACGCTCGACGAGAAACTCACGCTCCATCTTAAGGTAGTCGACGAGAGCACTGTCGGGCCTCGGGGCCCGATAGACGTTCATGCCGCATTCCACGGTCGGATACCCGTTGTAGAACGCCGCGAATGCTCTTGAGAGACGGTCACACTCCGAGGCAACTGAGACTTTGATGGCGGCCAACTTGGCGCCTGAGGCCCTTGCAGCTTCCCGGTCAGAAAACGTAACCTGGATTTGCCAGAGGATTATTCCGGATACGATCGCGCCCAGCAGACCAAAGCCGAAGTCCCGCGCAAGACGCCTCTGGCCCCTTGTCCAGCCGCCAACCTTGATCGGATCTCTTGGCGGAACCTCGGCTTTTGCTTCTGTTTTTTCGGTCGGGTCGAGTTGCTGTGAAGCACCCTGTGCCGCTCGGCCTTCGGGTGCCTTCGGCTGCTCGGCCTCACCGTCCCCAGTGCCGTCGGCGCCCGACATCGTAGCAACCCTAGTGCGGCACCGCCGCCCAGACCTTGCGCTTCGTCAGATAGACGAGACCGGCAAACAGCAGCAGGAAGACCATGACGCGGAAGCCGGTCAGCTTGCGCGCTTCC
>JAUYMV010000497.1 GCA_030698645.1 Mesorhizobium sp. | reverse complement strand
CACACGGGTGCTGACACTCGCCGACGGCCAGAAGGTCGCCGCCTGCGACCTGGCCTATCCCGTGGGTGCGTTGGGGGCGATCGCCGCGCGACTGCATCCTCCGGCGTCGTCTCGGCACCAGCCGGAAGCCCTGCCGCCACTCGAGAAACCGCTGGTCCGCGCGCTTTGACCTTTCGCTGGGGCAAGATTTTTTGCGTGAAAATCGCGCAGACGCTGCTATATTGAGGAAAATCAGGTGAAACGGTTCCGTTAGCCGAGGCTCGCGGACCGTTTTCTTTTTGTCACCCTGTGCAGGGGCGCGGATCTTCGCGCTCTCGGGTGGCGGTTGGAAGGAAAGGGCACGATGGCAATGAACAAGGTCCCGATGACCGCCGCAGGTTTCACCAACCTGAAGGAGGAGTTGCGCTGGCGCCAGCAGGAGGAGCGTCATCGCATCATCGCAGCCATTTCCGAGGCGCGGGCCCATGGCGATCTGTCGGAGAACGCCGAGTATCATGCAGCCAAGGAAGCGCAGAGCCTGAACGAGGGCCGCATCGGCGAAGTCGAGGACTTCATCGCGCGCGCCGAGGTCATCGACGTCAGCAAGCTGTCGGGCAACAAGGTGAAATTCGGCGCGACGGTCGTGCTCGTCGACGAAGACACCGAAGAGAAGAAGACCTACCAGATCGTCGGCGACCAGGAGGCGGAGCCGAAGTCCGGCCGCATTTCGATTTCGTCGCCGATCGCACGCGCGCTGATCGGCAAGACGGTCGGCGACGCCATCGAGGTCAACGCGCCCGGCGGCGCGCGCGGCTACGAGATCGTCGAACTCAGATTTGGTTGATGTCCGCGCCGACGGCGGGGCCGGAACAGTTTGCCACCGAGCGCGATGAGACCGTCGCCGACATCGGAGACATCGAAGTCGTGGCGCCGCATTTCAAGCGGCGCCTGTCGGGCGTGACAAGCACGATCGTGCAACTGGTGCCCGAGCAGGCCAAGACGCTTGCCATCGCGACGCTCGGCCCGGGCCTGCCGGACAGCCTGCCGCATCTGCGTTTCAGCCAGTTGACCGGGCTTTTGTCGAGGCCGAAGCGCCGGCCGTTTCGCATCTGGCATGCGCGGCGCAACGTCGAGATGCTCGCGGGCGTCGTGCTGCGCGACGTGCTCGGCGCGCCGCTGAAGCTGGTCTTCACCTCCGCCTCGCAGCGCCGGCACACGCGGTGGACGCGTTTTTTGATCTCGCGGATGGATGCCGTCGTGGCGACCAGCGCCAGGACGGCGGCCTATCTCACGGTCGCCAACACCGTCGTCCGGCACGGCATCGACGCCGGCCGGTTTTCTCCACCCGCCAGCCGGGAGGCGGCGGTGCGCGCGCTCGGCCTCGATCCGGCGCTGAACTACATCGGCTGCTTCGGACGCATCCGGCGGCAGAAGGGCACCGACCTCTTCGTCGACGCGATGATCTCGGTGCTGCCGGCGCGGCCGGGCTGGGCGGCGCTCGTGGCGGGCCGCGCCACCGCCGAGCACCGCGCCTTCCTCGACGGACTGAAGCGCCGGGTCGCCGCGGCGGGCCTCGAAGACCGCATCCTGTTCGTGGGCGAGCACGCGGACATCGACCGTTGGTACAGGGCGCTGTCGCTGTTCATCGCGCCGCAGCGCTGGGAGGGGTTCGGACTGACCCCGCTCGAAGCGATGGCCTGCGGCGTGCCGGTGGTGGCGGCCGATGTCGGCGCCTTCTCCGAACTGATCGTCGACGGCGCGACCGGCACGATCGTCCCGGCCGACGATCCCGCGGCCATGACGGCGGCGGCGGCGCATTGGATGGACGACGAGGCGGCGCGGACGGCGGCGGCGACGGCGGCGCTCGACCATGTGCGGGCGAACTTCCCGCTTCGCCGCGAGGCGGGCGACCTCGCCGACATCTATGACGGCCTCTGGGCAAGGGCGGCGCGATGAACGGCGCCGCCGAGTTGATGTCGGCGCGCGATCGCGTGACGCTCGTCACCGTGTCCTACAACAGCGCGCCGGTGCTGGCCGAACTGCTCGGATCGGTGCCGGCCGGGGTTCCGGTCGTCGTGGTCGACAATGGCGGCAGCGACGCCACCGCGGAAGTGGCCTCAGGCCACGGCGCCCGCCTGCTGCGCCTCGAGCGCAACCAGGGTTTCGGGCGCGGCTGCAATGCCGGGGCGGCCCTTGCCGAGACGGAGTTCCTGTTCTTCGTCAATCCGGACGCCCGGCTCGACCCGGGCTGCGTCGAGGCGCTGGTGGCGTTCGCCGATGCGCACCCGGAGGCGTCGTCGGCCAATCCGCGCATTCTCGACGATCGCGGCCGGACCCGGTTTCGCGGCCGTTCCGCGCTGTCGGACCCCGGCGAATGGGTCACCGGCGGCATTCCGTCCGAGGCGACGCCGGTGCCGACGCTGCTTGGCGGCGCGCTGTTCTGCCGGCGATCCGCCTTCGGCGCGGTCAGCGGCTTCGATCCCAACATCTTCCTCTACCACGAGGATGACGATCTGGCCGTTCGGCTGCGCCGGCAGGCGGGTCCCGCCTACTTCGTGCCGGAGGCGGCGGTGCGCCACAGCGGCGGGCGTTCGTCCGGCCGCTCGACCGAGGTCGCGCGGTTCAAGGGCTATCACATGGCGCGGTCGCGGGCCTATGTGTTCGCAAAGTATGGCAAGAGCCTGCCATGGGCGCGCACGCTCGGGCGCGCGCTCTTCGAGATGATCCTGCCGCACAACCTGCTCTCGTCGCGCCGGCGGGCGAAGCATCTCGGCCAGGTCGCGGGCGCGTGGTCGGCCAGATCGGACGGGGGAAAATTCGGCGATGCGTAACGCGTTTCGCGACTTCTTCCGGCGGATACGGGTCAACCGGCACCTGGCCCGGAACGGGCCGGTGTTCGACTATCATGGGGTCGCGGTGACGCTTCCAGCGGGAGCCGGCCTGTCGGCGTTCAACGCGCTCATTCGCGGCAAGTGCGAGCGCGAGGAGGCGGCGATGATCGTCGACCACCTGCCGGCCGACCTGCCGGTGATCGAACTCGGCGGCTCGCTCGGCGTGGTCTCCGGCCTGATCCGCTCGCGCCTGGCGCCGGACACGCGCCACCTCGTCGTCGAGGCGAACCCCGATCTGATCGACGCCTGCGCGCGCAATGCCGGCGTCCCGGCTGCGTCGGGGCGGACGGAGGTGGTCAACGCGGCGCTGTTCTACGACGCGCCGGTGGCGCGTTTCCGCATCGGCGAGGAAGTGCATTCGAATGCACTCGACGACGGCCAGGGCGCGGGCAGGATGGTCGAGGTGCCGGCCGTCACGTTGCAGTCCCTCTATGCCCGGATCGGCGCGCCGACGGAGTTCGTGCTGGTGGCCGACATCGAAGGCGCCGAATACGATCTGTTCGCTCGCGAGACGGAGACGCTGCGCCGCGTGGCGCTGGCCATCGTCGAGCTGCATCCGCGCGACTATGCCCGCGCCGGACGCGACGAGGCGTCGCTCATGGCGTTCATCGGGGCCGCCGGACTGGCGATCGCGGAACGCCGCGCCGATGTCGTCCTGCTTCGGAGGCGGTGATCCGGGCCCTTGTTCAGAAACTGTAGTCGAGCGTCCGCAGATCGTCGGCGAACATCGTCTCGACCAGCTTGCGGTCTCTTGCGGTGTAATAGTCGCGGTAGTCTTTCCGCTGCGTACGGTTGACGTGCGGCAGCGCGATGGCGCCGCCTAGGCCGATACGGTCCAGAACGCGGGCAAAATCCTCGTCCAGTCGCTCGAAGCGCAGCAGGTCGTCGACCAGCATGCCGCCCTTCGCGTCGGTGATCCACGAAAGCTGGCTGACGCTGTTCGTGCGGTTCTTGCGGCCGATGTAGCCGAGAAATTCGGAAAAGCTCCATCGCAGCGCGTCGGCGTGCCTGCGACTGGTTTCGTTCTGGCGCAGATAGTGAAAATACGACACGAGGAAATCGAACTGGTTGCGGACGACGGCGAACTTGAAATAGCTGTCGAACATGTCGGCGGGGAGCTTGTGCCGGAGCCATCTGGCGGTGCCGTGCGGGCGCGGCCAGGCGTGCGTGGGGTCCTCGCGGACCGGCAGATGCGACAGCAGGCGCCGGAACTGTGTCTTCTCGGTCTTCACCGCCCAGGGCGCCAGCGCCGCCGAGATCGACTGGCCGGCGGTTTTGGGGATGTGAACGAAAACAAAGCGCTTTTCAATGGATAGAAGCATGAGACCTTCCGACTCATCCCACGCTCCCCGCCGCGACAAAGAGATCAGTCAGCGGCGGAAATGTGGCGGTCGGATCGATCAGTCCCGCAGGTAGAACGAATTGTTGCGCGAGCGGCCGGCGAGGCGATAACCGCGCGCCGCGAAGGCGGAGGCGCAGGCCGGATAGTCGGCGTTTCCGGGCGGCCGCTCGATGACGATGCGCTTCGGCAGACGCTGCTCGGCCGCCGATGCGATGAACGGCGCCAGCGCCTTGTCCTCGTGTCCCTCGATGTCGATCTTGAGACCGTGGATGTGTTGAACCTTGGCCTCGTCCAGGATCGACGCCAGCGTGCGGATGGGCACCGAGCCGCCGGCCTCTTCCTCGACCGAAACGATGGCGACGTCGTTCTTGCGGATATTGAGGGAGCCACTGCCCTCGCGATCGGCGACCGCGCAGGCAAAGATGGCCACATTGTCGAGCCCGGAGGCCGTTGCGTTCCAGGCCAGGCGCCGCGCCATCAGCGGGTTGGCGTCGATGGCGACCACGCGACCCGACGCGCCCGCGCGCCTGGCCATCGGCAGGGCGTAGAGCCCGATGTTGGAGCCGATATCGACGAAGACGTCGCCCGGCTTGCCGCCGTCGAGCAGGAAGTCGATGTCGGTTGCGTTGTATCCGGGGTTGAGCAGCAGGCCGAGTTCGATGAGATTGTTGCGGCCGCGCAGGCGATAGGCGCAGCCGCGAAAGTGGACGTCGATCGGCTTGCCCGACGATCCCATGATGATGCCGGTGGTCAGGTGACGGAATTCGCCGCGGCGAAGGAAGCTCCGGGCGGCCAGCGATATCAGGGCGCGCTGCCATGCGTTGGGGGCGAAGTGACCGAAAGGCAGATGTTCGTCGGCGTCCACGCGCGCGTGTTCGTCGCTGCTGACGGGTCGTGTCTTCTGGTCCATCGTCGCCCCTGTCGAGATTGCGCGCCGCCGCTGGCACTGCCGTTGCGGCCCGCAGGCGCGCGGCACCGTATTGTCTCGACCATCCTGGCGCAAGACGGAGACGCCGGCCGAGGGTGGAGGCGCGGTCCATTTTGGTCTAGTAGCAAACCTGGCTGCGCCTTGCCGAGAGGAACCGGCCCCGCGACCGGCGCGGTTCCGCCAGGCGATGCGAAAGGCGAACGATACGCGGCTCAGCGCCCGGCTTCGGCGATATCCGCCACGCCTTCGTCCTTGACCTGGCGGATGGTCAGCGCCGTGCGCACCGTGTCGACGTTCGGCGTCGAGGTCAGTTCCTCGATGACGAAGGTCTGAAAGGTGCCGAGATCAGGCGCCACGCAGTGCAGCAGGAAGTCCGACTCGCCCGACACCATCCACGCCTGCCGCACCAGCGGCCAGCCGCGCGTGCGCTCCGAGAACTGGCGCAGTTCGGCGTCGGACTGGTGGTTGAGGCCGACGAGGCAGAAGGCGACCACGTTAAGACCGAGCGCCGGCGCGTTGATGAGCGCGCGATAGCCGCGGATGATGCCGGCCTCCTCGAGCCGCTTGACGCGCCGCAGACAGGGCGGCGCGGAGATGCCGACCCGGCTCGACAGTTCGACATTGGTCATGCGTCCGTCTGCCTGGAGTTCCCGGAGGATCTTCCAGTCTATGGCGTCGAGGTCGGCTTTCAGCGTCATGGTTCTGGAAAATCCCCGTTTGTGCATTCGAATCCGGCGTCGGCGCAATAAAGTTACGCGAAACGCGCCGACCGCGAAAGAAGGTTTCCCCATTGATGTCGGCGAGGGATGACGGCATTCGCGCCTGTGCGCAAGCGCGCTTCGGCCTTGCGCAACGCCATGCGGAATCCTTACATCAGGGCGTTCGCGCGGGATGCCGCGCCGGCAGGGGCGCGGTTGTGCCCGGCCGAAGTCCATGGAAGGCCCGACCATGTCCGCACGACACGCCCCCGTCATCATCATCGGTTCCGGCCCGGCCGGCTATACCGCCGCGATCTATGCCGCCCGCGCCATGCTGAAGCCGATCCTGATCGCCGGCATGGAGCAGGGCGGCCAGTTGATGATCACCACCGACGTGGAAAACTATCCGGGCTTCGCCGAGCCGATCCAGGGTCCGTGGCTGATGGAGCAGATGCTGAAGCAGGCCGAGCATGTCGGCGCCGAAATCGTCAGCGACCTGGTCACCGATGTCGACATGTCGAGCCGGCCGTTCCGGCTGACTTGCGATTCCGGCGCCGTCTTCACCGCCGACGCGGTCATCGTGGCGACGGGCGCGCAGGCCAAGTGGCTCGGCATTCCGAGCGAGGAGACCTTCAAGGGGTTTGGCGTGTCGGCCTGCGCGACCTGCGACGGCTTCTTCTATCGCAACAAGGACGTCGTCGTCATCGGCGGCGGCAATTCGGCCGTCGAGGAAGCGCTCTACCTGTCCAACATCGCCCGGAGCGTCACGGTCATCCACCGCCGCGGCGAGTTCCGCTCCGAGCGCATCCTGCAGGAGCGCCTGTTCCGCAAGGAGAACGTCACGGTGCTGTGGGACAGCATCGTCGACGAGATCACCGGCATTCCGGCGCAGAAGCCGATGCCGCCCTCGGTCACCGGCATCCGGGTCAAGAACGCCAAGACCGGCGTCGTGACGGAAATCCCGACCGACGGCGTGTTCGTCGCCATCGGCCACGCGCCGGCGGTTTCGCTGTTCGTCGGCAAGCTGAAGCAGAAGCCGAACGGCTATCTGTGGACGCAGCCGGGCTCGACGCGGACCGACGTGGCGGGCGTCTTCGCCGCCGGCGACGTTGCCGACGACGTCTTCCGGCAGGCGGTGACGGCGGCCGGCCTCGGCTGCATGGCGGCGCTCGAAGCGGAAAAATACCTGGCCGAAATGGAATCGCACCGGGAGGCGGCGGAATAGGCTAAAGCGAAGGCTGCGAAAAAACGGAAGACCGGACGCAACCGGGAACCGAGGGGAACACATGTCACTCGACTGGGACAAGCTGCGGGTCTTCCATGCCGCGGCCGAAGCGGGATCGTTCACGCACGCGGCCGAGAAGCTGCGGCTGTCGCAATCCGCGATCTCGCGCCAGGTCAGCGCGCTGGAGCACGATGTCGGCGTGGCGCTGTTCCATCGCCACGCGCGCGGCCTGGTGCTGACCGAACAGGGCGAGATGCTTTTTCGCACGGCGCATGACGTGCTGATGAAGCTCGAAAGCGTCAAGTCGCGGCTGACCGAGACCAAGGACCGGCCGTCCGGCCCGCTGCGGGTGACCACCACGGTCGGCCTCGGCGCCGGCTGGCTGACCGACCGGGTGCCCGAATTCCTCGAGCTCTATCCCGACATCCAGCTGCAGCTCCTGCTCGCCAACGAAGAACTCGACCTGACCATGCGCCAGGCCGACTGCGCGATCCGGCTGCGCCAGCCGCAGCAGCCCGATCTCATCCAGCGCCGCATCTTCACGGTGCATTTCCACATCTATGCGGCGCCCGCCTATATCGAGAAGCACGGCAAGCCCGCCTCCATCGCCGACCTCGACAACCATCGCATCGTCACCTTCGGCGAGCCCATCCCGATGCACATCAACGACGTCAACTGGCTGGAGATCGCGGGGCGTACGGACGGGTCGCGGCGCAGCGCGACGCTGCAGATCAACGACATCCTGTCGATCAAGCGCGCCGTGCAGCGCGGCGCCGGCATCGCCATGCTGCCCGACTACGTGGTGCACAAGGATGCCGGCCTGGTGCAGATCCTGCCGGACACCGAGGTGCCGTCCTTCGACACCTATTTCTGCTATCCGGACGCGATGAAGAACCAGGTGAAGCTGCAGGTATTCCGCGATTTCCTGATTGCCAAGGCGCGCGGCTGGGTGTTTTAGGCCGGCGCTGAACTTTCGCGCCGCAAGCAAAACACGCATCGAAAACTGTGCCGAAACGGTGCATCTAGGTGCAGAAGTTGCATACAGATTGGACCAGGACGCCCAAAAGTCCAGCATTTGCTGCATCCATGCGTTTTTGCATAGGAGACGTGCGCGCGTGTGCTTGTTCTTTCGGCAAGGTCAACCCATATGACGAACAGCTCCTGAGCGCGTTCTCCTCCCATTAGCGCTCTTGAGTGTTCCCCTCTGGAGGTTCGCCGGAAACGGCAACTCCTTCAAACTCAACCCGGGTCCTCATCGATCCGGGTTTTTTTGTGCCTGGGCTGGGCCTGCCTATGCCGCCTTGCCGTGGCCGCTCATGACCTCGTCGGCCAGCCGCCCGGTCAGTTCCTCCATGTGGTCGAAGCGCGCGCGATAGGTCGCGACGCCGGCCGTCGCCGAGCGCAATTCGACGATCAGCGTGCCGATCTCGGCCTGCGGCATGGTCGCCTCGACGACGTCCCAGCCCGGCCAGCCTTCGCGCGCGTCATAGCCGAGGATCTGGCCGCGGCGTTGCGGCACCAGCGCGGTGACGCGGGCGGTGGCGTCCGACGGCGTGTAAATCTCGACCTTCATGATCGGTTCGAGCAGCACCGGCCCGCAGGCCGCCATGCCTTCCTTCATGGCGAGCTTGGCCGCCATCTGGAACGCCATGTCGGAGGAGTCGACATTGTGGTAGGAGCCGTCCGACAGGTTGACCGCCAGGTCGACGACATGGAAGCCGAGCGGCCCGCACCGCAGATAGTCGCGCACGCCTGTTTCGACCGACTGGATAATTATTTATGTCAGAAAATCAGGTTTATTTTTCCCGTAAAATATCCTCAAATTAACGA
>JAUYMV010000487.1 GCA_030698645.1 Mesorhizobium sp. | reverse complement strand
GATCGGCACGAGACCCGCCGCCAGGACCTGTTTGCCGACTTCGAACTGCTGGGCAACCACGGCGGCGATGCCCTTCGGGTTCGCCGCGTCGATCACCGAGCGCTCCTTGGTGCCGAAGATTCCCTTCGCTACGGCGCGTGTCAGGAGGGCGTCGAGATTGGGCATCGGCTTCATCAGCTTGACGCCGTCGGCCGCCTCGGCGAGGCCCTGGTCGATCTTCAGGAAGGGCACGACGTGGCGCTTCTCCCAGAGATATTGCGCGGTCGGCGTGCCGTCGATGTCGCGATCCATGGTCTGTTCGAACAGGATCGCGCCCATGACCTTGTCGCCGGTGAAGGCGGGCGACTTGATGATGCGGGCCCGCATCTGGTGCACGAGGTCGAACATCTCCGCGTCGCTCGACCAGGCGCCTTCATCGACGCCGTAAAGCTTGAGCGCCTTCGGCGTGGAGCCGCCCGACTGGTCGAGGGCTGCGATGAAGCCGTCCTTGCGTGCGGCCTGCGTTGCCATGTCCTGGTTCATCTCGTTCTCCGCGGTCGACTGTTTCTCGTTTGTTTGCGCGCGCTTAGCAGGAATTCGCACGATACGGAACCGGGGCCGGACGCTCTCAATCGATTGAAGAGGCAACGCTTGCGAAAATGGTCGGCGATCCTACGCCTTGAGCGCCTCCACGCCCGGCAACGCCTTGCCTTCCATCCATTCGAGGAATGCGCCGCCGGCGGTCGAGACATAGGTGAAGTCGTCGGCGACGCCGGCGTGGTTCAGCGCCGCCACGGTGTCGCCGCCGCCCGCCACCGACACCAGCCTGCCTTCGCGTGTCTGCTTCGCGGCTTCCTGCGCCGCGGCCACCGTCGCGGCGTCGAAGGGGGCGATCTCGAAGGCGCCGAGCGGACCGTTCCAGACCAGCGTCGCCGCGCGGTCGATCCATTCGACGATGGTCGCGACCGTCCTCGGGCCGACGTCGAGGATCATGCCGTCGGCCGGAACCGAGCCGACGTCGACGGTCTCGCTTGGCGCGCCGGCCTTGAACTCCTTCGCCACGACGCCGTCGACCGGCAGCACGATGGCGCAGCCGGCGGTCGCCGCCTCGATCATGATCTGCTTGGCGGTGGCAGCCAGATCGTGCTCGCAGAGCGACTTGCCGACGTTGGTGCCGCGCGCGGCCAGGAAGGTGTTTGCCATGCCGCCGCCGATGACCAGGGCATCGACGCGGGTGACCAGGTTCATGAGCAGGTCGATCTTGGTCGACACCTTGGCGCCGCCGACGATGGCGACGACCGGCCGCGCCGGCTTGCCGAGGCCCTTTTCCAGCGCCAGCAGTTCCTCCTGCATGGTGCGCCCGGCGAAGGCGGGCAGCAGATGCGCCAGCCCCTCGGTCGAGGCATGCGCGCGGTGCGCGGCGGAGAACGCGTCGTTGACGTAGATGTCGCCATTGGCGGCGAGCGCCCTGGCGAAGTCCGGGTCGTTCTTTTCCTCGCCGGCGTGGAAGCGGGTGTTTTCGAGCAGCAGGATGCCGCCATCGGGGAGCGCCGCGACGGCCGCCGCCGCGGCCTCGCCGACGCAGTCCTCCGCAAAGGCCACGTCGCGCGACAGCAGCGTCGCGGTGGCGCGCGCGATCGGCGCCAGCGACTGGGCTGGGTCAGGCGCGCCCTTCGGCCGGCCGAAATGGGCGAGCAGGATGACCTTGGCGCCCTTGTCGGCGAGTTCCAGGATCGTCGGCGCGACGCGCTCGATGCGCGTCGCATCGCTCACCGCGCCGTCCTTGACCGGCACGTTCAGGTCGACGCGGACCAGTACCCGCTTGCCGGAGATGTCGCCGATGTCGTCGAGTGTCCTGAAGTCCGGCATTGTCATCCCTTTCATGGCGCCGGGCACATGCCGGCATGACCGGCGCGACCATACAATGGCCGGTCCGCAGCGCAAGATGGATTGGGCGCCGATCTGGGCGACCGGCCTTCGAAACGCGCTAGACGTCGCCCGGTTCGCCGCCGGTTTCCGGCGCGGGTTTCGCGCGCCAGCGGCGGAACAGCGCGGCAAGACGGTCGCGGATCTCGCCTGCGGTCAGGAGCAGCGGCATCGACGGTCCCACCGGATGCGGCTCGATCGACAGGCCGACCGATACAATCTGGCCCTTGGCGTTGGTGTCGCGCACGATCAGCTCGATCGCGCCGAGCGAGACGCGATCGGCATATTCGGGATGGCCGAGGCGCGCGGTCATCAGCGCGCCGATGGTGAGCGGCCGCTCGTTGTCGCGCAGGGTCGCGCCGTAGGCCGCTTCGAGTTCGCTCGCCGGCTGATCGGGATCGACGGCGAAGGAGCCGAAGAAATCCTCGTCGTCGGCATCGAGCGCCACGCGGCTGGCGAAGAGCCGGTCGAGCAGGCGGGGGTAGCGGTCCGAGACGAAGATGTAGACCAGATCGTCGGTGGCGAGGCGTCCGGCGTCCTGCGGCTTCAGCGAGCGGCCCTCGCGGATGACGAGGGACGGACGCGCCCAGCGCGGAATGCGCTCGCCGCGCGCCACCGGGCTGCCGGCCACGACGCGGTAGGACAGCAGTTCATGGTGCGCCGAACCCGGCAGTTCCAGCTCGAACTTCTCCAGCGGGCCGATGCGCGGCGGAATGATCAGGCCGAGGCGGCGCGCCACCGGGCCGATCGTCCAGCCCTGGATGAGCAGCGAGACGAGCACGACGATGAATGCCATGTTGAACAAATAGCGTCCGTTCTCGAGGCCGCCGATGATCGGGGTCAGCGCCAGCAGGATGGAGACCGCGCCACGCAGGCCGACCCACGAGATGAAAGCCGTCTCGGCGCGCTCGTAGGAGAACGGCAGCAAGCAGAGCGACACGGCGATCGGCCGGGCGACGAAGATCAGCACCAGCGAGACGCCGACCGCCGCCGGGAGGATCGTCATGAACTGCGTCGGCGTGGCGAACAGGCCGAGCACCAGGAACATGATGATCTGCGCCAGCCAGGAGATGCCGTCCTGGAAGCGCTTGAGCGTCGCCGTCGAACGCATGCCGGAATTGCCGGCGACCAGGCCGGCGACGTAGACGGCGAGGAAGCCGGAGCCGCCCAGGGCGCCGGTGGCGCCGAACAGAAGCAGCGAGAGGGTGATGACGAAGATCGGCAGAAGGCCGGCATCGAGCTTCAGCCGGTCGATCAGCATGACGATCAGGCGACCGCCGGCAAGGCCGGCCAGGCTGCCGATGCCCATCTGCGTCAGGAAGCCGAGCGTGATGTCGAGCGCGAACGCGCTTGGCTCGGGCGCGCCCGCGACGCTGATGATCTGGACCAGGGCAAGCGACAGGAAGATGGCGATCGGGTCGTTGGAGCCGGATTCGATTTCGAGCGTCGAGCGGACCTTCTCCCGGATATGCAGGTTGCCGGCGCGCAGCAGGAAGAAGACGGCCGCCGCGTCCGTCGAGGCGACGATCGAGCCGAGCAGGAACGACTCCATCCAGTCGAGGCGGGTCATGAAGAAGGCGGCGACGCCGAACAGGCCGGCGGTGAGGACGACGCCGATGGTGGCGAGCGAGAAGGCGGGCAGGGCCGCCTGGCGGAACGACGTCATCGGCGTGCCGAAGCCCGAATCGAACAGGATGACGGCGAGCGCGATGGAGCCAATGAAATAGGCGGCCGACGCGTTGTCGAAGGCCAGACCCAGCCCGTCGACGCCGGTGCCAAGGCCGATGCCGAGGAAGAGAAGCAGCAGGGGGGCGCCGAAGCGGAAGGCGATCAGGCTCGAAAAGGCGGCGGCGAGAACCAGCGCGGTGCCGACCAAGGTGATGAGATAGACGCCTTCGATCATGCCTTGCAAAAACCCCTCTGCCCCTCCCTGTCGCGACAGTGCGGCAAAGGCAAGGCGATATGCAAGCGAGCCGATATCGCCGGCACTTCGCGCGACGCGGGCCGCCAAAGAAAAAATGCCCGGCGGAGGCCGGGCATTTTGTCGAATGTCAGAACAGGAGGGCGGTCAGCCGATGACCTTGCCGAAGGCGACCGCCGTATCGGCCATGCGGTTCGAGAAGCCCCACTCATTGTCGTACCAAGACAGCACCGAGACGAAGGTGCCGTCCATGACCTTGGTCTGGTCGAGCGCCATGGTGGACGACGCCGGGTCATGGTTGAAGTCGATCGAGACGTTCGGGTGATGCGTGACGGCGAGAATGCCCTTGAGCTTGCCGTTCGAGGCGGCAATCACCGCCTCGTTGATCTCTTGGACGGTGGTCGGCCGGCTGGCGATGAACTTCAGGTCGACGACCGAGACGTTCGGGGTCGGCACGCGGATCGAGACGCCGTCGAGGCGGCCCTTCAGTTCGGGGAGCACCAGGCCGATGGCCTTGGCGGCGCCCGTCGAGGTCGGGATCTGCGACAGCGCCGCTGCGCGGCCGCGGTAGAGATCCTTGTGCATGGTATCGAGCGTCGGCTGGTCGCCCGTGTAGGAGTGGATCGTGGTCATCATGCCGCGCTCGATGCCGACGGTGTCGTGCAGCACGGAGGCGAGCGGCGCCAGGCAGTTGGTGGTGCACGACGCGTTCGAGATCACCATGTGTTCCTTGGTGAGCTTGTGGTGGTTGATGCCGTAGACCACGGTCAGGTCGGCGCCTTCCGACGGCGCCGAGACGATGACGCGCCTGGCGCCGGCTTCCAGATGCATCGCCGCCTTGTCGCGGGCGGTGAAGATGCCGGTGCATTCGAGCGCGATGTCGACGCCCTCGGCCTTCCATGGCAGTTCGATGGGGTTGCGCACCGCGTGGACCTTTACCGGGCCGCGGCCGGCGTCGATCGTGTCGCCCTTGACGGTCACGGTGCCCGGGAAGCGGCCGTGCACGCTGTCGAAGCGCAGCAGGTGCGCGTTGGTCTCGACGGGGCCCAGATCGTTGATGGCGACAACTTCGATGTCGGTCCGGCCCGACTCGATGATGGCGCGCAGGACGTTGCGGCCGATGCGGCCAAATCCGTTGATGGCGACTCTCACGGTCATGATGCGAATATCCCTCTGCGTGTCAGTTCTTCGGTGCCAGAAGCGCGATGGCGGCGTCAACCGCCGCCTCGGCGGTAATCCCGAAATGGGCGTAAAGCTTCTCGGCCGGCGCGCTGGCGCCGAAGCCGGTCATGCCGATGAAGACGCCGTCGCCGCCGATGAAGCGGTTCCAGCCGGCGCGCAGGCCCGCCTCGATGGCGACATTCGCCCTGGCCGTGCCGATGGTGGCGGCGCGATAGGCAGCGGGCTGGGCGTCGAACAGCTCCATCGACGGCACCGAGACGACGCGGGCGGGAATGCCGCGCGCCTCGAGCGCCGCGCGGGCGACCGTCGCGATCTCGACCTCGGAGCCGCTGGCAAACAGCGAGACCTGCGCCGCGCCGCTTGCCGCCTGCAGTTCGTAGGCGCCGCGGGCCGACAGGTTGTCGGCCGCGAACTCGGTGCGCAGCGTCGGCAGGTTCTGCCGGCTGAGCGCCAGGATCGACGGCGTCTTCGTCGCCTCGAGCGCGATCTGCCAGCACTCGGCGGCCTCCACGGCATCGGCCGGGCGCATGACGTTGAGATTGGGGATGACGCGCAGCGCGGCGAGATGCTCGACCGGCTGATGCGTCGGGCCGTCCTCGCCGAGACCGATCGAATCGTGCGTCATGACGTAGACGACGCGCTGGTGCATCAGGGCCGACAGGCGGATGGCCGGCCGGGCATAGTCGGTGAACACCAGGAACGTGCCCGAATAGGGGATGACGCCGCCATGCAGCGCCATGCCGTTCATAGCCGCCGCCATGCCGTGCTCGCGGATGCCGTAGTAGACATAGCGGCCGGAATAGTCGGTCGGGGTGACCGGCGTGGTCTGGCTGGTCTTGGTGTTGTTCGAGCCGGTGAGATCGGCCGAGCCGCCGATCGTCTCGGGCACGAAGCCGTTGATCACCTCGAGCGCCATTTCCGACGACTTGCGCGTCGCGACGTTCGGTCTGTCGGCGGACAGCTTCTTCTTGTAGTCGGCGATGACGGCGTCGAAGCCTTCCGGCAGGTCGCCCTTCATGCGGCGCTCG
>JAUYMV010000466.1 GCA_030698645.1 Mesorhizobium sp. | reverse complement strand
AGGACGTACTGAAGCTCGGCAATCTGCCGAAGCAGGCGGACCTCGACTTGATCAGCCGCAAGTATTTCACCGCCGTCAACGGAACCAGCGTCGTCGATGAGGCGCGCGACCAGATCGCAACCAAGATCGAAGAGGTCATGGCGCTGCTGCGCCGCGAACGCAGTTCCCTCGAAAAATACGGCGTCATCCTCGACAAGACGTCGGGCGGGCTGAACAGCCAGGCCATCTCGCGGGATCTGCTGCTCAAGATCGTCGGCATCATGTCGGCGGCGACCGACAGCACCATCGAAAGCGGCAAGCAGATCGCCTCCTCCATCATCGACAAATCCGCCGAGCTGGAGAAGGTCAAGAGCACGCTCGAAGAGTACAAGAAGCTTGCCGACACCGATCCGCTGACGCAGATCTGGAACCGTCGGGCCTTCGACCGGACGATGGCCAAGATCTACGACAGCGACAAGGGCAAGATGTTCAGCGCGCTGATCCTCGCCGACATCGACAGCTTCAAGGACGTCAACGACCGCTATGGCCACCCGGTCGGCGACCGCATCATCCAGATCGTCGCGGATTTGATCGCCACCCATGCCGGCGAAGGCAAGTTCGTGGCGCGCACCGGCGGCGAGGAATTCGCCATCATCGCCGACGGCCTGAGCGAGGACGGCATTTCGCGCATTGCCGAAGCAGTAAGGTCGGCGATCGAGGCGACACCCTTCGTCAACAAGGAGACCGGCGTGAATTTTGGTCCGGTGACGATCTCCATGGGAATCTGCATGGCATCCGAGGCGAACGGCGCCGACGACCTCTACAGCAAGGCCGACCGGGCGCTCTACGCCTCCAAGGTGAGCGGCCGCAACCAGGTGACGCGCCATTCGGCACTGTCCGATCTCAAGACGCGCAAGAACTGGTTCATCTACAAGAAGGACTGATCGGCGGATTCCCGCCCCGCTCGTCCGCGATGGCCCGATTTTCAAACGGTTAGAGCCTCGCCGACCGGCAATCTGTGCTTGATGCCCCCCGGACAACGCGTTACGCCGATGCCGAAATCAGCAACGGAGTGAGCTCTTGGCGCAGGCATTCAGAACCGAGACCGATACGTTCGGCCCGATCGAAGTCGCATCCGACCGCTACTGGGGCGCGCAGGCGCAGCGTTCGCTCGGCAATTTCAGGATCGGCTGGGAAAAGCAGCCGCTGTCGATCGTTCGCGCGCTCGGCATCGTCAAGCGGGCCGCCGCCGAAGCCAACATGGAGCTGCAGCGGCTCGATCCGGCGCTTGGCGCGGCAATCGTAACCGCGGCGCAGGAAGTCATCGACGGCAAGCTGAACGATCACTTTCCGCTGGTGGTCTGGCAGACCGGCTCGGGCACCCA
>JAUYMV010000446.1 GCA_030698645.1 Mesorhizobium sp. | reverse complement strand
CGGCGAGCATGGCCTTGGCTTCGGCCGACTTCCAGCCGGCGTAGCGTTCCTCGATCGGGCCGGAGAGCGCCTTGTCCTCGATCATTTTCGCCGCCGCCTTCAGGCCGCGGGCGCAGCAGTCCATGCCGCCGATATGGGCGATCAGCAAATCCTGCGGATCGAGCGACTGGCGGCGCAGCTTGGCGTCGAAATTGGTGCCGCCGGTCTTGAAGCCGCCGCCCTGGAGCACGTGATAATAGGCCAGCGCCATCTCGGGCACGTTGTTGGGGAACTGGTCGGTGTCCCAGCCGGACTGGTAGTCGTTGCGGTTCATGTCGATCGAGCCGAAGATGCCGAGCGCGTTGGCGGTGGCCAGTTCATGTTCGAAGGAGTGGCCCGCGAGGATGGCATGGCCCTGCTCGATATTGACCTTGACCTCGTTCTCCAGCCCGAACTTCTTGAGGAAGCCGTAGACGGTGGCGACGTCGTAGTCGTACTGGTGCTTGGTCGGCTCCTGCGGCTTCGGCTCGATCAGGATGGTGCCCTTGAAGCCGATGCGGTGCTTGTAGTCGACGACCATGGAGAGGAAGCGGCCCATCTGGTCGAGCTCGCGCTTCATGTCGGTGTTGAGAAGCGTCTCGTAGCCCTCGCGGCCGCCCCACAGCACATAGTTCTCGCCCTTCAGCCGTTTTGTGACGTCCATGCAGGACTTCACCGTCGCGGCCGCGTAGGCGAAGACGTCCGGGTCGGGATTGGTGGCGGCGCCCGCCATGTAGCGGCGGTGCGAGAAGAGGTTGGCTGTGCCCCAGAGCAGCTTGACGCCGGTCTGCTTCATCTTGGCGGCGAAGTAGTCGGCGATCTCGTCGAGCCGCGCGATGCTCTCGGAGAGATCCTTGCCCTCGGGGCGCACGTCGGCGTCGTGGAAGCAGAAATAGGGCACACCCAGGGCCGAGAACATCTCGAAGGCGACGTCGGCCTTCAGCTTCGCCGCGTCCATCGTGTCGCCGAACCACGGCCGCTCGAAGGTCTGGCCGCCGAACGGATCGCCGCCCGGCCAGGCGAAGGAGTGCCAGTAGGCGACGGCGAAGCGGAGATGATCCTCCATCCGCTTGCCGGCGACGATCTCGTCCTTGTTGTAGAAGCGGTAGGCGAGCGGATTGGCCGAATCCGGGCCCTCATACGGGATGGTCTTGATGTCGCCAAAAAATCCGGTGCTCACGATTGTGCTCCTTTGATCGCTGGATAGAGCGCGCGGAAGCGCGCATGGGCGTCTGAATAGGCGGATGACAGGCTGGCGTCCGGCGACAGCGTCGCGGCGGTGGCTGGCGGCGTGCAGACGGCGAGCGGGTCGGCGTTCTCGGCGGCGATCAGGCCGAGCCGGGCCGCGCCGAAGGCCGCGCCGAAATCGCCGTCGGCCGGCACGTCGACCTCGACGCCAAGCACATTGGCGATGGTCCTGAGCCAATAGCGCGAGCGCGAGCCGCCGCCGATCGCGGTGACGCGGGAGAGTTCCGTGCCGGCGGCGCGGAGCGCCTCCAGATTGTCGCGCAGCGCAAAGGCGACGCCTTCGAGGATGGCCTGGGTCAGCGCCGCGCGGCCCGACTCGTGGCCAAGGCCGGCGAAGGCGCCGCGGATGGCGGCGTCGTTGTGCGGCGTGCGCTCGCCGGAGAGATAGGGCAGGAAGATGACCGAGCCCGGACCGGTCGGCGTGTCGCCCAGTTCGTCGGTCAGGCTGCCTGCGTCCTTACCGGTGATGCCGACCAGCCAGTTCAAGGAATCCGTCGCCGACAGGATGACGCCCATCTGGTGCCAGGTGTCGGGGAGCGCGTGGCAGAAGGTGTGCACGGCGCTGGCCGGGTTGGGCAGGTAGGAGGCGTTCGCCGCGAAGAGCACGCCGGACGTGCCGAGCGAGACGAAGGCCGCGCCCGGCCGGACCGTGCCCATGCCGACGGCCGACGCCGCATTGTCGCCGGCGCCGCCGGCCACGACGACATGGCCGCCAAGCCCCCAGCGCGCCGCGAGATCGCCGCGCAAGGTGCCGCCGGACTCGGTGCCCTCGACCAGCGACGGCATGTGGCTCTCGTCGAGATGCGTGGCGGCGAGAAGCTCGGACGACCAGCGGCGCTGGCCGGTGTCGAGCCAGGAGGTGCCCGCCGAGTCCGACATCTCGGAGATGTGCTCGCCGGTCAGCCAGAGACGGAGATAGTCCTTCGGCAGGAGCACCTTGCGCACGGCCTCGAAGATCTTCGGCTCGTTGGCGCGGACCCAGGCGAGCTTTGGCGCGGTGAAGCCGGGGAAGACGATGTTGCCGGTGATCGCGCGGAAACGCGGGTCGGCGTCCAGCGCGGCGGCTTCGCCGAAGCTGCGCGTGTCGTTCCATAGGATGCAGGGCCGGAGCACGGTGTCGCCGGCGCCGAGCAGCGTCGCGCCATGCATGTGGCCGGACAGGCCGATACCCCTGACCGCGGCAAGCTCGCGGCCGTGCGTCGCCTTCAACGCGGCGATGGCCAGTTCGGCGGCGCGGATCCAGTCGGCCGGATTCTGCTCGGACCAGCCCGGATGCGGCCGCTCGACCTCGAGCGGACTCGTTGCCTGGCCGGCGATGGCCTGCGAATGGTCGATCAAGAGCGCCTTGACACCGGACGTGCCGAGATCGAGACCGAGATACATGCGTCGTTCCTCCCGGCCGGGGCGGTCATGCCGCCTGATTGTCCTGGCCTTGCGCCCCTGCCCGCCGACTTCTGGCGAAGACAGCGAGCCAGCAACTCATAGCAAATATCGCGCGCCTGAAAACCGCCTGAAGGGGTTTTCACAAATGTTTTTTTCGCGTTCCGCAATAATTCTGGTCCGGCCAGATGGGAGAAGCATAACCCTCCCCCTTGAGGGGAGGGTGGCCGGCAGGCCAGGTGGGGGTGCCTCGCGCCTCGATTTCCGGTGGCTCGCTTCGCTCGCGACCCCCACCCGACGCTTCGCGTCCTTCGC
>JAUYMV010000435.1 GCA_030698645.1 Mesorhizobium sp. | reverse complement strand
GAGGCGGCCCGCCGCGCGATCACGCGTGCCATGAAGCGCGCCGGACGCGTCTGGATCCGTGTGTTCCCGGACGTTCCGGTGACCTCGAAGCCGACCGAAGTCCGCATGGGCAAGGGCAAGGGCGCGGTCGACTACTGGGCCTGCCGCGTCAAGCCCGGCCGCGTGATGTTCGAGCTCGACGGTGTCAACGAGGAGACCGCGCGCGAAGCGCTGCGCCTCGGCGCCGCCAAGCTTTCGGTCAAGACGCGCTTCATCCAGCGCATCGCAGAATAGGGAAGGTCGAAAGCCATGAAAGCCGTCGACGTACGGGGCAAGACGCCCGATGAACTGAATGACGAACTGGCCAAGCTCAAGAAGGAGCAGTTCAACCTGCGCTTCCAGAAGGCGACCGGCCAGATGGAAAAAACCGCGCGTGTGAAACAGGTTCGCCGCGACATCGCCCGCATCAAGACCATCGCCGCCCAAAAGGCCGCGGGCAACAAGGCTTAAGGAACGATATCATGCCGAAGCGCATCCTGCAGGGCACCGTCGTCAGCGACAAGAACGAGAAGACCGTGGTCGTCCGCGTCGAGCGCCGCTTCACGCACCCGGTGATGAAGAAGACCGTACGCATGTCGAAGAAGTACAAGGCGCACGACGAAGACAATTCCTGCAAGGTCGGCGACCAGGTCTCCATCCAGGAGTCGCGTCCGATCTCGAAGGACAAGACCTGGGTCGTCGTCAAGGACGCCTCGGCCGAATAGACAACACGGGACAGACCGGAGAGCGGAACGCCGCTTCCCGGATATGAAGAAGAAGGCGGTCAGTCATGATTCAGATGCAAACAAACCTCGACGTCGCGGATAATTCCGGCGCGCGTCGTGTCATGTGCATCAAGGTGCTGGGCGGTTCGAAGCGCAAGTATGCGTCCGTTGGCGACATCATCGTGGTGTCGATCAAGGAAGCCATCCCGCGCGGCCGCGTCAAGAAGGGCGATGTGATGAAGGCGGTCGTGGTTCGCACGGCCAAGGACATCCGCCGCGCCGATGGGAGCGTGATCCGGTTCGACAAGAACGCGGCCGTGCTCATCGACAACAAGAAAGAGCCGATCGGCACGCGTATCTTTGGTCCGGTTCCGCGCGAACTGCGCGCCAAGAACCACATGAAGATCATCTCGCTCGCGCCTGAAGTGCTGTAAGGAGCCGGAACATGCAGAAGATCCGCAAGGGCGACAAGGTCGTCGTGCTCGCCGGCAAGGACAAGGGCCGTTCGGGCGAAGTCGTCAAGATGATGCCGAAGGACGACAAGGCTGTCGTGCGCGGCGTCAACATGATGCGCAAGCACCAGAAACAGTCGCAGTCCCAGGAAGGCGGCATCATTTCCAAGGAAGCGCCGATCCATCTCTCCAACATCGCGCTCGTCGATCCCAAGGACGGCAAGGCGACGCGTGTCGGATTCGAGATCAAGGACGGCAAGAAAGTGCGCATCGCGAAGCGCTCGGGAGCAACGATCGATGGCTAAGACCGCTTATCAACCGCGCCTCAAGACGGTCTTCAACGAGACCATCAAGAAGGCTCTGCAGGAACAGTTCGGCTACGCGAACGAGATGCAGATCCCGCGTCTCGACAAGATCGTGCTGAACATGGGCGTCGGCGAGGCGACCGCGGATTCCAAGAAGCCCGCGATCGCCGCCGAAGACCTCGCCATGATCGCCGGCCAGAAGGCCGTCGTGACGCGCGCCCGCACCTCGATCGCAGGCTTCAAGGTTCGCGAGAAGATGCCGATCGGCGCCAAGGTGACGCTGCGCAAGGATCGCATGTACGAGTTCCTCGACCGCCTGATCAACATCGCGCTGCCGCGCGTACGAGATTTCCGCGGCCTCAATCCGAAGAGCTTCGATGGCCGCGGCAACTATGCCATGGGCATGAAGGAACACATCGTTTTCCCCGAGATCAACTACGACAAGGTCGACCAGATCTGGGGCATGGACATCATCGTTTGCACGACTGCGGCAACGGACGACGAAGCGCGGGCCCTCCTGAAGGCCTTCAACTTCCCGTTCCGGCAGTAACGGCAGGCGAGAACAAGGATATTTGAAATGGCCAAGACCAGTTCAGTCGAGAAGAACAACCGCCGCCGCAAGATGGTGGCGGGTGCTGCCGCCAAGCGCAAGGCACTGAAGGCGATCATCATGACGCAGAGCCTGCCGATGGAAGACCGCTTCCGCGCGCAGCTGAAGCTGTCGGGCATGCCGCGCAACACGTCGAAGACCCGGGTGCGCAACCGTTGCGAGATCACCGGCCGTCCGCGCGCGTTTTACCGCAAGCTCGGCATGTCGCGTATCGCGCTGCGCGATCTCGGTTCGCTCGGGTTGATTCCCGGTCTCGTCAAGTCGAGCTGGTAGGAGGACTGAACAATGTCATTGAGCGATCCTCTCGGCGATATGCTGACCCGCATCCGCAACGCCTACGGCCGTAAGAAGTCGAAGGTGTCGACGCCGGCCTCCAAGCTGCGCGCCCGCGTCCTCGAAGTGATGAAGTCGGAAGGCTACATCCGCGACTACAGCCAGACCGACTTCGACAACGGCAAGTCGGAAATCGAAATCGAGCTGAAATATGCCGACGGCTCGCCGGTGATCCGCGAGATCGCCCGGGTGTCGAAGCCTGGCCGCCGCGTCTACGTGTCGGTCAAGTCGATCCCGCAGGTTGCCAACGGCCTCGGCATCTCGATCCTGTCGACGCCGAAGGGCGTGATGGCGGATCACGAAGCGCGCGAACAGAATGTCGGCGGGGAAATCCTCTGCCGCATCTTCTGATCGGGCGGACAGAAGCAAGAACAGGAACGAGGACAACATAATGTCTCGTATTGGCAAGAAACCGGTCCCGTTGCCGCAGGGTGTCACCGCCACTGTGAACGGCCAGACCGTGACCGCTAAGGGCCCGAAGGGCGAGCTGAAGTTCGTGGTGAACGACGAAGTTCTGGTCAAGATGGACGAGGGGCAGATCGCCGTTCAGCCGCGCGACCAGTCCAAGGTCGCCCGCTCCAAGTGGGGCATGGCGCGCACCATGATCGTCAACATCTTCGACGGCGTGAACAAGGGCTTCGAAAAGAAGCTCGAGATCCAGGGCGTCGGCTACCGCGCGGCGATGCAGGGCAAGAACCTGCAGCTGTCGCTCGGCTTCAGCCACGAGGTCGTCTACCAGACGCCGGACGACATCACGATCACGGTGCCGAAGCCGACCGAAGTCGTCGTCAACGGCATCGACAAGCAGAAGGTCGGCCAGGTCGCGGCCGAAATTCGCGAGTATCGCGGACCCGAGCCCTACAAGGGCAAGGGCGTGCGCTATGCGGGCGAAAAGATCGTCCGCAAAGAAGGCAAGAAGAAATAGCGCCGACGGCGTGATCCCGGGCGGTGCCGCACCGCCCGGTTGCGATCATGCAGCCGGTATCGTATCGCGCGTGACTTCTTCGATCGGGTACGGCTCGATCGGGACATGCGACAAGGCAGGGAACAAATACCATGGCTTCCAAGGAATCCATCCAGAAGCGCGCCGCGCGCATCCGCCGCCAGATCAAGAAGGTCGCCGGCGACCGTCCGCGTCTGTCGGTCTATCGCTCGTCGAAGCACATCTACGTCCAGGTGATCGACGATGCGAACGGCCACACGCTCGCCGCGGCCTCGTCGCTCGACAAGGATCTGAAGGGCACGCTGAAGACCGGTGCGGATTCCGAAGCCGCCGCCGCCGTTGGCAAGCTGGTCGCCGAGCGCGCCACCAAGGCCGGCGTCAAGGAAGTCGTGTTCGACCGCGGCCCATACATCTACCACGGCCGCGTCAAGGCGCTGGCCGATGCCGCCCGCGAGGGTGGACTGAGCTTCTAGGCGGTCGACCGGCGCAAAGCCGGCAATCTCCTGGTTGAAATCGATCCGGCGGTGAGATAGACGCCGGATTTATCTTTTAACCCGTGCTTCCGGAAAAAAATAAGGAACAGGATATGGCACAAGAACGCAGGGACGGCGGCCGCGAGCGCAGCCGTGACCGGGAAGACAGCGAGTTTGTCGACAAGCTCGTCCACATCAACCGCGTCGCCAAGGTCGTCAAGGGCGGCCGGCGCTTCGGTTTCGCAGCTCTCGTCGTCGTCGGCGACCAGAAGGGCCGCGTCGGCTTCGGACATGGCAAGGCGCGCGAAGTGCCGGAAGCCATCCGCAAGGCGACCGAGGCCGCCAAGCGCGAACTGATATTCGTGCCGCTCCGTTCGGGCCGCACGCTGCATCACGACGTCGAGGGACGGCATGGCGCGGGCAAGGTCCTGCTGCGCGCGGCAAAGCCCGGCACCGGCATCATTGCCGGCGGCCCGATGCGCGCCGTCTTCGAGACGCTCGGCATGCATGACGTCGTCGCCAAGTCGATGGGATCGTCGAATCCCTACAACATGGTGCG
>JAUYMV010000412.1 GCA_030698645.1 Mesorhizobium sp. | reverse complement strand
TCCCATCGCCGCTCCCGGTGATAGGCTCTCCCGAACACCATTCCGGGAGGATCGCATGAGCCACGAAAACATCGGATTCGCCGGCCTTGGCCTGATGGGCCACGGCATGGCCTCGAACATCCTGAAAAAGGGCTTTCCGCTCGCAGTCCTGGCGCATCGCAGCCGCGCCAATGTCGACGACCTGATCGGCAAGGGCGCCAGGGAGGCGGCGAGCCCAAGACAGCTTGCCGAAATGTCCGACATCGTCGTGCTCTGCGTCACCGGCAGCGTGCAGGTCGAGCAACTGGTGCTCGGCGAAGACGGCCTCGCCGCGGCGGGGAAAAAGCTCGTCATCGTCGACTGCTCGACGTCCGACCCCTCCTCCACGGTGCGCCTCGCCGCCGATCTCGCGCGCAAGGGCGTCGTGCTGATCGACGCGCCCCTGTCGCGCACGCCGAAGGACGCCGCCGAAGGCACGCTCGACGTCATGGTCGGCGGCGCCGCCGATGTCGTGGAACGCGTCCGCCCGGTGCTCGACGCGTTTTCGGGAAAGGTCACCCACACCGGCCCGACCGGCAGCGGCCACACCATGAAGCTACTGAACAACTTCATCTCGCTTGGCTACGGCGCGATCTATGCCGAGGCGCTGGCGCTCGGCGCCAAGGCCGGGCTGACGCCGGTGGTGATCGACAAGGTGATCCGCGGCGGCCGCATGGATTGCGGCTTCTACCAGACCTTCTTCAAATATGTCCTGGAGCGCGACCGCGACGCGCACAAATTCGCGCTGCGCAACGCGCTGAAGGACCTGTCCTATCTGTCGGCCTTCGCCAACGCGTCGGAGACCGCCAACCCGATCGGCGCCTCGGTGCGCAACTCCTATGCGCTCGCCGTCGGCATGGGGCGCGGCGAGGACTATATCCCGATGCTGTCCGACATCATCGCCGAGGTGAACGGCGTCAAGAGCTGATCGCGCCCGGCCGCCACGGCCGGCGCGGTCAGATGCGCTTGCCCGTCGCCGGGTCGAACAGATGCGCCATGTCGGCCTCGATCGAAAGCGGCAGCACCTCGCCCGCGGCGACGTGCATCCCGCCCGACAGGCGCGCGACGAGCTCGCCGGCAACGCCATTGCCGCCGGCGATGCGGCCATGCGCCAGCGTGTCGGCGCCGAGCGTCTCGACGGCCATCACTTCGAGCCTGATTTCTGCCTCGGATTCCGGCGATGGCTTCAGGTGTTCCGGGCGCAGGCCGAGCAGCACCTTGCGCCCGGCGGCGCGTTCGCCGAGCC
>JAUYMV010000411.1 GCA_030698645.1 Mesorhizobium sp. | reverse complement strand
GGCAAGTCGACGCTGAACGACCGGTCCGCCAGCGGGCGCATTCACGGCGCGGAAGGCCAGAACGTCCGCTTCCGGCAATATGCCCGCAAGGTCGACGCGGCGCTGCGCCCGGTGCTGGCGGGCCTGGACACGCCGCTCATCCTGGCGGCGACAGGGCGGCTGGCCTCCGTCTTCCGCTCGGTGAACAGCTATCCGAACCTGCTGCCCGGCGGCATCGAGGACAGCCCGGACCGCATCACCGACGCCGATCTCGCCGCCGCGACGCGCCCGGTGCTGGACGCGGCCTACGCGGCCGAGATCGACAAGGCGAAGGCGCTCTTCGAGGCGCGGGCGAGCGATGGCCGGGCCACCACCGACCTGTCGGATGCCGCGCGCGCGGCGACCTTCGGCGCCATCGACACGCTGCTGGTCAACATCGACACCGTCGTTCACGGGTCGATCGACGAGGTGACCGGCGAAGTGCGTTTCGCCGACGGGGCGGACGCGACGAGCTATGGCATCGTCGACGAGATCGCCGGCCGGGCGCTGGCGCACGGCGCCAGGGTCATGGGCGTGCGGAAGGCCGATCTTCCGGGCGAGGGCGAACTGGCGGCGATTCTCCGCTACGCGGCATAGGCCGGCAGGATCGGGCGAGGCGTGACAATGTCGGGGCGAGGTCGGCTGCTGTGCTGCGTCAATGGAAGCGCCCATTCCGCGCGCGCGATGGAGCTTGCCTGCCGGCTGGCCCCGGCGCTCGGCCTCGGCCTCACCTTCGCCGCGGTCAACCAGCTGCGGCCGGCGAGCGGCTATCCGCCGATCCGCTCGTGGACGCCGGAGGAGGCCCGGCAGATCCTCGCCGCCGCCGTCCGCTACGCCCGCGCGCATGGCGTCCCCGACGTCGAGGTCGAAACGATGGAGGCGACGGACGTCGCCGCCTCCATTGTCGACTACGCCCGAACGCATGACGTCGGGCACATCGTGGTGGGCACCGGAAACCCGCCCTTCATCGGACGGCTGCTGATCGGGTCCGTGTCGGATGCGATCGTCTCCCGCGCCCACTGTTCGGTCACGGTGGCGCGGTGAGGCCGGGCGGCGGCCATTCGCCTGGCCGTGGCGCGGGCAAGGCCCGGCGCGGCATGTTGCCTCCGCCGGCGCCGAAGTTTTGCCGCATGGCGGGCCGATACGCGCGGCGACAGGACGGAGATCGCCCGCGATGATGGTTCGGATTGCACTGGCGGCGTTGCTGGCGATGGCGAGCCTGCCGGCGAGCGCCGGCGGGCTGGTCGAGCCGCGGCTGCATCTGCGTGCCGTGGCCGCGTCCGGCCCGCGCGTCGCGCTGACGCTCGACGCCTGCGGCGGAGCGACAGACGGCCGCGTCCTCTCCGCGCTGATCGACAATCGGATCCCTGCGACGATCTTCGTTACCGGCATATGGCTCAGGCGCAACCGGGCAGCGCTCGATATCCTGCGCGCCCATCCCGACCTGTTCCAGATCGAGAACCATGGCGGCAGACATGTTCCGGCCATCGACGTGCCGATGCATGTCTATGGCCTCCGCGCCGCCGGCACGCCGGGCGCGGTGATCGCCGAGGTGCGCGCCGGCGCGGCCGGGATCGTGGCGGCGGGGATCGCCGAACCGCGCTGGTTCCGCGGCGCCACGGCGCGCTACAGCGCATCGGCCGTGGCCGAGATCCGCCGCCTCGGCGTCAAGGTGGCGGGCTATTCCGTAAATGGCGACGGCGGCGCGCTGCTTGGCGCGGCGGCGGTCGAACGGCGCATCGCCGCGGCACGCGACGGCGACGTCATCCTGGCCCATATCAACCAGCCGGGCCGCGCCGCCGGCGCCGGCCTCGTCAGGGGGCTCATCCGGTTGAAGGCCTCGGGCGTCCGCTTCGTGCGGCTCAAGGATGCCGACGAAGACGGCAGCGACGGCACCACGCAGTAGCGCGGCGCCAACCCTCACGCCGCGTTGCGAAGGCCTTCCGTCTCGACCCATTTCTCCGTGTCGGCAAGCGCCAGTTCGAAGCGGTCGAACAGCTCGTTCAGCTCGGCCTCGGTGATGATCATCGGCGGGCAGAGCGCGATCGTGTCGCCGAGCGCGCGCAGGATCGCGCCATGGCCTTCGAGGAAGCGCGACAGCTGCGGGCCGACGCCCTTCTTCGGGTCGAAGGCGCGTTTCGTCGCCTTGTCGGCGACGAGTTCCGCCCCGCCGACGAGGCCGGCATAGCGCGTCTCGCCGACCAGCGGATGCTCGGCGATCCTGTCCAGCCGCCGCGCGAAAATGGGCGCGAGGTTGCGCACATGGCCGACGATGTCGCGCCGCTGGTAGATCTCGATCGCCTTGACGCCGACCGCGCAGCCGAGCGGATGGCCGCCATAGGTGAAGCCGTGGCCGAACGTGCCGATCTTCGCCGAATGGTCGACATAGGCCTGGTAGATGTCGTCCGGCACCAGCACGGCGCCGAGCGGCACATAGGCCGAGGTCAGCTGCTTGGCGACGGAGATGGTGGTCGGCCGCATGCCGGTCGTCTGGCAGCCCCACCAGTTGCCGGTGCGGCCGAACCCGTTGATCACCTCGTCGTCGATCATGATGATGTCGTGCTGGTCGAGCACCGCCTGGATGGCCGGGAAGTAGCCGGCAGGCGGCACGATGACGCCGCCCGCGCCCATCACCGGCTCGGCGATCATGGCCGCGATCGTGTCCGGCCCTTCGCGCTCGATGAGGTCGGTCAGCGATTGCACGAGGCGCGCGACAAACTCCGCCTCGCTCTCTCCCTCGCTGCCGAAGCGATAATAATGCGGGCAGTCCGTGTGCAGCACGCGGTCGACTGGCAGGTCGAAGCCCATGTGGTTGGTGGGCAGGCCGGTCAGCGAGGCCGACATGATGGTAACGCCGTGATAGGCCTTCTGCCGCGAGATGATCTTCTTCTTGTTCGGCCGGCCCAGCGCATTGTTCATGTACCAGGCGAGCTTCACCTGTGTGTCGTTCGCCTCCGAACCCG
>JAUYMV010000399.1 GCA_030698645.1 Mesorhizobium sp. | reverse complement strand
CGGGCCAGGACGCTGCAGGCCAAGGGCGTCGCCGCGCAGGCGCAGCTCGACAGCGCGGTCAACAGCTACGACAGCGCCAATGCCAAGCTGGAGACGGCGCGGCGCGCGGTCGCCGCCGCCGAGGCGCAGCTCGGCGTCATCGCCGCGCAGCGCCGCGACGTCGAGCAGAGACTCGCCAAGACCGAGGTCAGAGCGCCGGCCGACGGCCTCGTCCTGGCGCGCAACGCGACGCTCGGCGGCATCGTCTCGGCGAGCGGCGGCGCGCTGTTCCGCATCGCCATCGACGGCGACCTCGAACTCGCCGCGACCGTCGCCGAAACCGCGCTGCCGCGGCTGACGGCCGGCATGAGGGTGGTCGTCAGGGTCTCGGGCGTCGCGCCGCTGGACGGCGCGATCCGCGTCATCGATCCCGAGATCGACCAGAAGTCGCGCCTCGGCACGATCAAGATCAGTCTGCCGCGCAATGCAAATGTGCGGCCCGGTAATTTCGCGCGCGGCGAAATCGAGACGCTGCGCAGCGAGGGCATCGCCGTTCCGGTGTCGGCGCTGCTCTACAAGGGCAGCGACGCCTTCGTGCAACTGGTCGTCGACGGCACCATCAGGACCGTCGCCGTCAAGCTCGGCGCCCGCTCGGGCGACGCGGCCGAAATCGTCGATGGGATCGTCGAGGGCCAGGAAGTGGTCAGTCGCGCAGGCACCTTCGTCGCCGACGGCGACCGCGTGACGCCGGTCCGCGACGTCAGGACGGGAGCCGTCGCGCGATGAACTGGAACTTTTCCGCCTGGTCGATCCGCAACCCGATCCCGTCGATCCTGCTGTTCATCGTGCTGATGGCGCTCGGCCTGATGAGCTTCGCCAGCCTGCCGATCACGCGCTTCCCGAACATCGACATCCCCATCGTCGCGGTGACGGTGGTCGATCCGGGCGTCGCGCCAAGCGAACTCGAGGCGCAGGTGACCAAGCGCGTCGAGGACGCGGTCGCCAATATTTCCGGCGTCGACAAGGTCATCTCGACGATCACCGAGGGCAATTCGCAGACCATCGTGCAGTTCCGCCTCGAGGTGAACACGCAGACCGCGGTCGCCGACACCAAGGACGCCATCGAGCGCATCCGCTCCGCCCTGCCGGCGACCGCCAACGCGCCGGTCGTCAACCGCATCGACGTCGAAGGCCAGGCCATCATGACCTACGCGGTCTCCTCGCCCGGCATGACCATCGAGGAACTCTCCTGGTTCGTCGACGACACGGTGATCCGCAAGCTGCAGGGCGTGAAGGGCGTCGCCCGCGTCGACCGCAATGGCGGCGTTAAGCGCGAGATCAAGGTCGAGATCGACCCCGACCGGCTGAGCGCGCTCGGCCTGACGGCCGGCGATGTCAACCGCGCGCTGCGCCAGGCCAATGTCGATCTCACCGGCGGCAGCGGCGATTTTTCCGGGCTCGACCAGTCGATCCGCACGCTGGGCGCGGCGAAATCCATCGCCGACCTGGAAAAGCTCAGCGTGCCGGTGTCCGGCGGCCGCACGATCACGCTGTCGGAGGTCGCCAGGGTCAGCGATTCCTGGGAGGAGCCGAAATCCTTCGCCCGCGTCAACGGCCAGACGGTGGTGTCGTTCGGCGTCTTCCGCGGCAAGGGCGAGAGCGACGTCGAGATCAACGAACGCGCCAAGGTGGCGATCGCGCAGTTGCAGGCGGCAAATCCCGAAGTGGCGCTGACCCGCGTCGACGATTCGGTGACCTTCACCGAGGGCAACTACGATTCGGCGATGGAAACGCTGGTCGAGGGCGCCGTCCTGTCGGTCATCGTGGTGTTCCTCTTCCTGCGCGACATCCGCGCGACGCTGGTCTCCGCCGTCGCCCTGCCGCTGTCAATCATTCCGGCCTTCTGGGCGATCGACCTGATGGGCTTCTCGCTCAATCTCGTCAGCCTGCTCGGCATCACGCTGGTCGTCGGCATCCTGGTCGACGACGCCATTGTCGAGATCGAGAACATCGTGCGCCACATCAAGATGGGCAAGTCGCCCTGGCGCGCCGCGCTCGAGGCCGCCGACGAGATCGGCCTCGCCGTCATCGCCATCTCGGCGACCATCATCGCGGTGTTCGCGCCGGTCTCCTTCATGGGCGGCATCGCCGGGCAGTATTTCAAGCAGTTCGGCCTGACCGTCGCTGTCGCCGTGTTCTTCTCGCTGCTCGTTGCCCGCCTCATCACGCCGATGATGGCGGCCTATTTCCTGCGCAGCCATGGCCATGAGGAGCCGAAGGACGGCTGGATCATGCGCGCCTATACGTCGATGCTGCGCACGACGCTCAGCTATCGCTGGGTGACGCTCGCCGCCGGAATCATCTTCTTCACCGGCTCGATCTATGCCACCGGCTACCTGCCGTCGGGCTTCATGCCGCGCGAGGACGCCAGCCGCATCATCGTCTCGCTCGAACTGCCGCCGGGCAGCCTGCTCGACGACACCCGCGCCATGACCGACGAGGCGACGCTCAAGCTGCGCGAGATTCCGCAGGTCGAGAATATCTACGTCATCGGCGGATCGAGCCCGACCGGCACGCTGGAG
>JAUYMV010000385.1 GCA_030698645.1 Mesorhizobium sp. | reverse complement strand
CGGGTTTGTCCCCGTCGACGGATCGGCCACCGCCATTTCCGCGATCATCGCCTTCCGCTTCTTGTCCATGTCGAGGCCCTTGATGAGGCCGCCGAGCGTGTGCGGCACCTTCAGGTCCTTGCGCAGCTTCAGCACCGCCTTGGCAAAGCCGTCGAAACCGCCCTTGATGCCGAGATAGGCGGCGGCGCGCGCGATGCGCTCCTCCACCGGCTCGCGGTTGAAGGCGAGCACGTAGGGCATGAACACCGCATTGGTCATGCCGTGATGCGTGTCGTAGAGCGCGCCGATCGGATGCGACAGCGAGTGGATCGCGCCCAGTCCCTTCTGGAAGGCCGTTGCGCCCATCGCCGCGGCGCTCATCATGTGTGCGCGCGCCGTGATATCCTTGCCATTGGAATAGGCCTTGGGCAGGTTCTCGAAGACGAGGCGCATGCCCTCGAGCGCGATGCCGTCCGCCATCGGGTGATAGCCCGGCGCGCAATAGGCTTCGAGGCAATGCGCCAGAGCGTCCATGCCCGTGCCGACGGTGATGAAGGCCGGCATTCCGACGCTGAGCTCCGGGTCGGCGATGACGATGACCGGCAAGAGCTTCGGGTGGAAGATGATCTTCTTGGTGTGCGTCTCCTCGTGGGTCAGCACCGCGGCGCGACCGACCTCGGAGCCCGTACCGGCCGTCGTCGGCACGGCGACGATCGGCGCGATCGCCGCGCTGTCCGCGCGCGTCCACCAGTCGCCGATGTCCTCGAAATCCCACACCGGACGCGTCTGGCCGGCCTGGAAGGCGATCAACTTGCCGAGGTCGAGCGCCGAGCCGCCGCCAAACGCGATGACGCCGTCATGCTTGCCGTTCTTGAACGCCGCGATGCCGGCCGTCAAATTGGCTTCGATGGGGTTCGCCTTGACGTCCGAAAACACGCCGTAGGGCACCTTCGCCGCGTCGAGTATCTTCAGCGTCGAGGCGACGACGGGAAGCCGCGCCAGCCCCGGATCTGTGACGAAGAGCGGCCGCTTGATGCCGGCGAAGGCGACCGCGTCCGGCAGTTCGGAGATCCGCCCCGCGCCGAAGCGGATCGTGGTGGGGTAGTTCCATTTGGAAAACAGCTTGGTCATGTTCCGGCTTTCAAGATTGACGCACGAAGGCTGAAGGCGATGCAGGCGCGCCGCGCCGCATCTAGATCGCTTCCCTGAGATGATACGATTTCGGCCGCGTCAGGTTCTCGTAGCCGATCGCCGACATGGCGGCGCCCTTGCCGGTGTTCTTGACGCCGGTCCAGACCAGCGCCGGGTCGATGTAGTCGCAGCGGTTCATGAACACGGTGCCCGTCTCGACGCGGTCGCCGATGGCGGCGGCGTGGTCAGTGTCGGCGGTCCAGATCGAGGCCGTCAGCCCATATGGACTGTCGTTCATCAGCGCGATCGCCTCCTCGTCGTTGCGCACCTTCATGATGCCGACGATCGGCCCAAAGCTCTCCTCGCGCATGACGCTCATCTGGTGGTCGACATTGGTGAGCACCTCCGGCGCCAGGTAGGGCGAGCCGGCGACGTCCTTGTCGACCTTCATGTTGATGTGCGCGATGGCGCCCTTGCGGAGCGCCTCGGCCTTCTGCTCGCGGATGAAATCGGCGAAGCGCGCCTGCGCCATCGGCCCCATCGTGGTGGCCTGATCGAGCGGATTTCCGACGACATAGTTCTTCGTCTCGGCGACGACGCCCTCGACGAATTCGTCATAGACCTTCTCGTGCACATAGATGCGCTCGATGCCGCAACAGCACTGGCCCGAATTGTAGAACGCCCCATCGACGAGGTTGGCGATGGCGTGGTCCATCTTGGCGTCCGGCAGCACGTAAGCCGGGTCCTTGCCGCCGAGTTCGAGGCCGAGCGTCATGAAGGTGCCCGCCGCCGCCTTCTCGATGGCGCGGCCGCCGGCGACGGAGCCGGTGAAATTCACGTGATCGATCTTGCCGGATCCGAGCAGCCTCTCGGTTTGTCCGTGGTTGAGCACGATGTTCTGGAACAGGCCCTTCGGCAGGCCGGCCTTGTCGAAGGCCTGCTGAAAGCGCTCGCCGACCAGCAGCGTCTGCGCCGCATGCTTGAGGATGACGGCCGATCCCGCCATCAGCGCCGGAACGATCGTGTTGACCGCCGTCAGATAGGGATAGTTCCACGGCGCAATGACCATCACCACGCCGAGCGGCTCGCGCTTGACATAGCGGCGGAAGCCGGGCTTGGGGTCCGACGCCATCACCGGCGCCAGCGCCCGCTCGGCGATCTCCACCATGTAGTTGGTGCGTTCCTTGACGCCGCCGAACTCGCCGCCATAGCGCGTCGGCCTGCCCATCTGCCAGGCAAGTTCGGTGATGATCTCGTCGCTCATCGCGACCAGCGCTTCGAGCATCGCCAGCATGTATTTGCCGCGTTCGGCGATCGGCGTGTCGACCCATTTCGCCTGCGCCGCCTTGGCGCGCTCGACCGCTGCATTGATCGCCTGGTCGGTCGCGACCGGCCGCTCGGCATAGATCGATCCGTCGATCGGGGATGTCAGTCTGATGGTGTCCAAGATGCGTTACTCCGGATGGCTCTTCTTGTCGCTTCGCTCTGCCTGCGCGGCAAAGTACTCAGTATCTCTCGAATCCCCGGTGCAGCTCCCAATCCGTGATCCGCCGGTCGTATTCGAACTGCTCCCAGCGCGCGGTATGGACATAATGCTCGATGACGTCGTCGCCGAGCGCCGCCTTCAGCATTTTCGACTTCGCCAGCGTTTCGGTCGCCTCGCGCAATGTCTTGGGGATCTCCGGCAGCTTCGAGGCCTGGTAGGCGTCGCCGACGAAGGGCTTCTGCAGTTCGAGCTTCTCGTCGATGCCGGCCAGGCCGGAGGCGATCAGCGCCGCGAAGGCGAGATAGGGGTTCAGGTCGGCGCCGCCGATGCGGCATTCCATGCGGATGCCCTTGGTGCCTTCGCCGCAGAGCCGGAAGCCGGCCGTGCGGTTGTCTTCCGACCACATGATCTTTGTCGGCGCAAAGGTGCCCGACTGGAAGCGCTTGTAGGAGTTGATGTAGGGCGCCAGGAACCAGGTGAACTCCTTGGCGTATTTGAGCTGTCCGGCCGCCCATTGCTGGCCGAGCGTCGACAGCGTGTAGTCGCCCTTCTTGTCGAAGAAGAGCGGCGTCTTGCCGTCGGCGCTCCACAGCGAATTGTGGATGTGGCTCGAATTGCCGGCGAGGCCGTAATTGTATTTCGACATGAACGAGATCGCCTTGCCCTCCTGGGAGGCGATCTCCTTGGCGCCGTTCTTCAGGATGACGTGGCGGTCGGCCATCTCCAGGACTTCGGCGTAGCGGACGTTGATCTCCTCCTGGCCGGGCCCCCATTCGCCCTTGGAGTTCTCGATCGGGATGCCGGCCGCCTCCATCTCGTTGCGCAGCCGGCGCATCACGCCTTCTTCCTTGGTCGTGATGCCGATCAGATAGTCGCCGATATAGGGCGACGCGGTATCGAGGTTCTGCCAGTTCTTGGCGCGGGCGGAATCGTAAGTCTCGCTGAACAGATAGAACTCGAGTTCGGATGCGAAATAGGCGAGATAGCCGCGCTCCTTCAGCCTTGCCACCTGCTTGCGCAGGATCGCGCGGGGCGAGTGGGCGAGGTCGTCATGCGTGTGATGGTCCTGCAGGTCGCAGAGCAGCAGCGCGGTCTTTTCGAGCCACGGAATGTTGCGGATCGTCGACAGGTCGGGCTTCATGACGAAGTCGCCATAGCCCTTCGACCAGCTCGCCGCTTTGTATCCCGGCACCGGCTCCATGTCGATGTCGTTGGCGAGCAGATAGTTGCAGCCATGTGTCTCGTCGTAAGCCGACTCGACGAAATACTTCGCCAGGAACCGTTTGCCGATCAGCCGACCCTGCATGTCCACCGCGCAGGCAAGCACGGTGTCGATGTCGCCAGACGCGACGCTTTTCTTGAGCTGTTCGAAGGTCAGATTTCCGGCCATTTGGTCCCCCTTGGCGCGCTTGTGCGGGCCATTGCCTTAACCGCGGCCGAGACCAGGATCTCGACCGCGGCCATGTCGTGCTTTTCCGTCAGCCCTGCGTGTAGACGCCGCCGGCCTTCTTCAGGATCTCGTTGTATTCCTTGAAGATGCCGACGACCTTTGCCTTCAGCTCGCTCTCGGCCGCGATCTCGTCCCAGAATTTGAGCGCGGCATTCTCCACCTCGGCCCATTCGGCTGCCGGAATCGTCGTCAGCTTCAGCTTGTCGCCGGTGGCGCGCAGCTTGGCCTCGCCGCCCCAGTACCACTGGTTGCGATATTCATGGCTGGCATCGACGCAGGCGAGCCAGAGCTGCTTCAGGTGGTCCGGGATGTCGGCCCAGCTCTTCTCGTTGACGAACCACGAGCCGATCCAGGCGCCCGAGATGTTGTTGGTGGTGAAGTGATCGGTCACGTCGGCCCATCCGACCGTGTAGTCCTCGGTGATGCCCGACCAGGACATGCCGTCGAGTTCGCCGGTCTGTACCGCCACTTGAACGTCCTCATAGGGGATGGAGACGGGCACCACGCCGAACTGCGCCAGGAACTTGCCGGCTGTCGGGAACGTGTAGAGACGCAGACCCTGCAGGTCGGCCAGGCTATTGAGCGGCTTCTTGGTATTGAAGTGGCAGGGGTCCTGGCCGGCTGCCGACAGCCACACCACGCCGCCAGCTTTCGCATAGGCGTCGCGCCAGATGTCGGCCAAGCCATATTGCTGGAACAGCACCGGCACGTCGAGAATGTGCTTGGTGGCGAACGGGAAGTAGCCGCCGAAGAGCGAGATCTCGACCGGCGCCGCCATCGAATCGTCGTCGGAGTGCACCGCGTTGATCGTACCGGCCTGCATGGCGCGGAACAGTTCCCCCGTCGGCACGATCTGGTCGGCGTAGTAGAGTTCGATCTCCATCTCGCCCTTGGCCGCCTTGTTGAACATGTCGACCGCCGGCTTGGTGACGTGCGGACCGAGGGCGGCCCCGGCATAGGTCTGCAGCCGCCATTTGATCGGAGCCTGCGCGATCACGGCGGGTGCAGCGAGTGTCGTCGCCCCGGCGGCGCCCGCCGTCACGAGGCCTGCCTGCTTCAGGAAATTGCGTCGGCTGTGCATGGTCTTCATCACGTTCCCCTTTCTTGCTTACTTGGAATAGACGTAGTTCGGCAGCCACGTTGCGATCGGCGGGAATACCGCGATGATGAGCAACGTGAACAGCATGATCCCGACGAACGGGAAAACCGACCGGTAGATGTCCGGCAGGGTGACTTCCGGCGGCGCCATGGCGCGCATCAGGAAGAGGTTGTAGCCGAAGGGCGGTGTTAGGTACGCGATCTGGCAGGTGATCGTATAGAGCACGCCATACCAGACGAGATCGAAACCGAGTGCTCCCGCCAGCGGAATGAACAGCGGCGCGACGATGACCAGCATGGCCGTGTCGTCGAGGAAGATGCCGAGGCCGAGAAAGGTCAACTGCATCATGAGCAGGACTTGCCAGGGTTCGAGGCCGAGTTCGCCGAGGAAGAGCCGTTCGACGGACTTCACCGCGCCGAGGCCATCGAACACCGCCCCGAAGCAGAGCGCGGCCGTGATGATCCAGAAGAACATGCAGGAAATGCCGAGCGTCTTCCTGGTGGTCGCGTGCAGCACGGCGCGACTGAGGCGCCCCTTCACCGCGGCGGCCAGGAGCGCCGCGACGGCGCCGACCGCCGAGCTTTCGACGAGGCTCGTCACGCCGGTGACGAACAGCCCCATCATCGACAGGAAGATGGCCAGCGGGATGAGGCCGGCGCGCAGCAGGGCGAGCTTCTCGGCCGTGCTGTAGCTGTCGCGCTCCTCCTTCGACAGCGGCGGACCGAGGCTCGGCTGGATCCAGCACCTGACGGCGATGTAGATGATGAACAGCGACGCCATCAGCAGGCCGGGGAAGACCCCGGCGAGCCAGAGGTTTCCAACCGGCTGGCGCGCGATCATGCCGTAGAGGACGAGCACGACGCTCGGCGGCACGAGAATGCCGAGCGAGGAGCCGGCCTGGATGACGCCGGTGACCATAATCTTGTCGTAGCCGCGCCTGAGCAGTTCCGGCAGCGCGATCGTCGCGCCCACCGCCATGCCGGCGACCGAGAGGCCGTTGATCGCCGAAATGACGACCATCATCAGGATCGTGCCGATGGCGAGGCCGCCGCGCACCGGCCCGAACCAGACGTGGAACATCTTGTAGAGGTCATCCGCGATGCGCGATTCCGCCAGCATGTAGCCCATGAAGACGAACAGCGGCAGGGTGAGCAGCGGATACCACTTCATCACCTTGATGAAGGCGGTGAACGGAATCTCGATACCGCCCTCGCCCCACAGCAGAATGGCGGCTACGGACCCGACGAAGCCGATCACCGCGAAGACCCGCTGCCCCGTCAGCAGCAGCAGCATCATCGAGGAGAACATCAATGTGGCGATAAGGCCGTAGCTCATGGGAGGGGCTCTCCTCTGAGCGTTGCCCAATCCCTGAAGAACAGCGCCACCGCCTGAAGCAGCGTCAGGAAGATGCCGACGTTCAACGCCACCTTGATTGGCCACATCAATGGCGCCCATGACGAAAAGCTCTTCTCCCCGTAGCCGATCGCATAGATCAGCGACGAGATGCCGCCGATCTGCAGCACGACGAGGAACCCGATGAGCACGATACTCGTGAAAATGTCCGAGCGGGCTCTGCCCCGCATGGTGAAGCCGCTGTAGAGCAGGTCCATGCGAACATGGTCGCCCTCCTTGAGCGTGAAGGCGCCGCCGAGGGCGAAATAGGCGACCATGACGAACTGCGCCATCTCGACGGTCCAGTTCGAGGGATGGAAGAACACCTTCATGATCGATGCGTAGGCCAGGATTCCGATCATGACGAAGATCAGGTACATGGCGAACAGGCCCATGTACCGGCTCCACGAATCGATTACCCTGACGTAGGTCTTGACGGCCTCAGGCACTGCGACGGGTTCCTTTCGCGCTGGCCGTCTCCATCCCGGGTTTCAGGTCCGATTCTTCGATGCCGGACAGAATGTCGGCGAGCCGCTTTGCCCAGGACTCCTGGGCCGCAGCGTCCGCGATCTCATCATTGCGAATTTCGATCATCGCGCAAGGCAGCCCGCGCAAGCGCGCATGTCGTTCGAGCGTGTAATAGACGCGGTCGGCCGGGCTGTAGGGCTGATTGGCGCCGACGGCGATGCCGGAAACTCCGCCGAGACGGGCGAGCAGCGGGGAAGCCAGGCGTTCGTCCGCGTCGTGGATGATTCCGATGTGCCAGGGCCGCGAAACGCCCTTGTAGACCGGCGTGAAGCTGTGGACCGTCACGATCCAGGCCGCGCGCCCCTTGGCCAGGCGGCTGTCGATCTGGGCGGCGAGCGCGTCGTGGAACGGGCGGTAGGACAGGGCGATCCTCGCCTCGCGCGCTTCGGGGCCGAGTCCCTCGTTGCCCGGAATGCGCGTCGTTTCGCTGGTTTGCGCGATCAGGTCGGGCGCGTCGGATGGCCGGTTGCAGTCGATCGCGAGCCTCGACACGCGGGATTCCACCAGCGTCGCGTCCAGCAGTTCCGCCAGCCTCTGCGCGACGGGCAGCGCGCCGGGATCCCAGGCGATGTGCCGCTCCATCTCGGACGGGTCGAGGCCGAGCGTGCCGAGCGACGGCGGCAGCCAGTTCGACGCATGTTCGCAGACGATCACGTACCGGCTTCCGCCGGCAGCGTTCGTGACCCTGACCGGGTCACGCGATTCAGCCGCTGTCGATGCGTTGTTGGTCGCCACGATGCCCCTCGCCGGCACGTACTGTTTGATACGTCTTATGATTGATTGCGCCAGCACGAACGATTTCATACAGATTTACCGGGATTGTCAAATGCCAAGGCGTGGCCGCGGGTGACGATCTCAGGGGGAGCCCATGGCGTTGAGCATTGCCGAAATCATCACCGACCGGCTGACCGACATGCCGGCGCGAGAACGCCGCGCGGCCCAGGCGCTGATCGCCAACTATCCGATGCTCGGCCTGAAGACCGTCGCCGAGTTTGCCCAGCGCGGGGGCGTCAGTTCGCCGACGATCCTGCGCCTGGTCGCCCGCCTCGGCTACCAGAACTATGCCGAGTTCCAGTCGGCGCTGAACGACGAACTGGCCGCCCGCCTGCAATCGCCGCTCTCGCGCACCGGCCGGGCGCGATCGAGCCGCGAGGGCGAGCCGGCGCCCCTGCTGTCGGCGATGCTCCAAAACATCTCCGAGACATTCCGCATCGTGTCCGCGAAGCAGATCGGCGAGATTGTCGCCGTCCTGTCGGATCCCAAGCGCCGGATCCATCTCGTCGGCGGCCGCTTCACCGACCCGATCGCGCGCTACGCGGCGGCTCACCTTGCCATCATCCGTCCCGGCGTCGTCCATCTCGACGGGCAGGAGAACCTCTGGCGCGACAGGCTCATCGACATGGGCCGCCGCGACGTCCTCCTGCTGTTCGACATCCGGCGCTACCAGGACAGCCTGCTGCAGTTCGCGGAGAAAGCGCACGCGCGCGGCGTATCCATCGTTCTGGTCACGGACCAGTGGTTGTCGCCGATCGCGCGCTTCGCCAACCACGTCATCGCCGCGCGCACGTCGGTTCCCTCGGCATGGGACTCCTCCGCCGGCCTGTTCATCCTCGCCGAGCATCTGATCGCCGGCGTCACGGAGCGCCTGCCCGAGCAAAGCGCCGCGCGCATTCGCGACATGGACGCGTTGCGACGCGAATGACGAAGTCGTGATGCAACGCAGCATCGTTTGCCGCGTAGACGGCGGTACATTACCAAACTTTAAGATGACACGCGCCGGCTCGCCGAAGACATGTCATAATGACGGCGTCATGTTTGGCGGCGTAGGTGGGGCAATGGCCGCGCAGGTCCGACAGGGACCCCCGATCGAACACGCCTTGGCCTAGCGCCATCGAACCGGAGTAGTGAATGTCGTTCTGGAAACAGGCACTCGTTTCCCTCATCCTCCTTGTGCTGGCTTTTGCCGGTTGGGCAAGCTTCTTCCCCGGCGCCAACGATACCCTGGCGCGCTGGGGCATCGACTGGATGCCCGCGACCGCGGCCGGCGCCAGGGACGCCCAGGCTCCCGGTCAGGCCGGCCGGCGCCAGCAGGGCGGCGTGCAAGGCGGCGTGATCGCCGCTCTGGTCACGCGTGAAACCATCAACGACCGCCTCTCGGCAATCGGCACCGGACGCGCCAAACATTCCGTTCTGGTCACCCCCTACGCGGCGGGCCGAATGACCGAGATTCTGGTGACCTCGGGGGCGACGGTCCGCGCGGGCGACGTCATCGCCCGGCTGGATGCCGAAGGCGAGACGATCGCCCTCGACCGGGCGAAGTTCGCGCTCGACGACGCCATCGCCAAGCAGTCCCGGATACAGGCACTGCGCGCGTCCAACACCGCTACGGCGGTGCAGGTGACCGAAGCCGCCCTCGCCGTTGAAAATGCGCGGCTGGCGCTGCGCGACGCGGAACTGGCGCTGGACCGGCGTTCCATTCCGGCGCCGATTTCAGGCGTCGTCGGCATTCTGCCGGTCGCCGCCGGCAACTACGTCGCAACTTCCACGGAAATCGCCCGCATCGATGACCGCTCCGAAATCCTGATCGATTTCTGGGTGCCCGAGCGCTATGCCGCTCTCATCGAGGTCGGCATGCAGATCACGGCGTCGTCGGTCGCGCGGCCGGGCGAAACCTACCAGGGCACGATCAGCGCGCTGGACAATCGGATCGAGGAAAAGAGCCGGACCTTGCAGGTCCAGGCGCGCGTCATCAATCCGGACGACAAGCTGCGCGCCGGTATGTCGTTCCAGGTCCAGATGCGCTTTCCGGGCGACAGCTTTCCGGCCGTCGATCCGCTCGCGGTCCAGTGGGGCGCCGACGGCGCCTTCGTCTGGATGGTGAGGGACGGCAAGGCCCGGCGCACCGGCGTTCGCGTCATCCAGCGCAACACCGATACGGTGCTGGTCGACGCGCCGATGGTCGAGGGCGACGTCGTCGTGATCGAGGGCATTCACCTGGTCCGCGAGGGCGCCGAGCTTAACATCGCCCGCACAAACGGCTTGCCGGACGCCGAGCCAGCGGCCGCCGCCGCCGCGCCGTCGACAAACGGTTCGTAGCCGAACGCCCGGAGATCGCGATGAGCCACGAACCCACCGCAAAGGCGGAAACCGGAATCACGGCGCTCTTTGTGCGCCGGCCGGTCCTCGCCTTCGTCATCAACACGCTGATCGTCGTCGCCGGACTCGCCGCATTTCTGGCTGTCGAGGTGCGCGAACTGCCCGACGTGGATCGTCCGGTCGTCACCATCGACACGAATTTCACCGGAGCTTCCGCCGAGACGATCGACCGCGAACTGACCGCCGTCGTCGAGGGCGCCGTGTCGCGCGTCTCCGGCGTCAAGTCGATCTCCTCGTCGTCCTCGTTCGGACGCAGCCGGGTGACCGTCGAGTTCACGGACGGCGTCAATCTCGATGTCGCCGCGTCCGACATGCGCGATGCGATCAGCCGGGTGCAGAACAACCTGCCGGGCGATGCCGATGTGCCGCGCATCGTGAAGGCCGATGCCAACGCCAACGCGGTGCTTCGCCTGGCCGTCACCTCCGAAACCATGACCGTCCAGGACATGACGGTTCTGGTCGAGGACGAAATCGTCGATTCCCTGGCATCCGTCCCCGGCGTCGCGGACGTCCAGGTCTATGGCGACCGCGACAAGATATTCCGCGTCGACATCGACCAATCGAGGCTGGCGAGCCTTGGCCTGACGATCGCCGACATCCGGGCGGCGCTCGGATCGATCGCGTTCGATGCGCCGGCGGGGTCGCTGACCAGCAATACCCAGGATCTCGTCGTACGCGCCACCGCTTCCGTGACGACGCCGGAAGCGTTCGAGAACCTTGCGATCAACGAAAACGCCAAGCTGCGCGACGTCGCGACGGTGACGCTCGGTGGCGATCTCGGCCAATCGTCGTTGCGCGCCAACGGCAAGACCGGCATCGGCCTCGGCATCATCCGCCAGGCCCAGTCCAACACGCTCGACATCTCCAGCGGCGTGCGCGCCGCCGTCGAACGACTGTCCGAAACCTTGCCACCAGGGGTCGAGATCCGCGTCACGGGCGATGATGCCATCTTCGTCAACGGCGCCATTCACGAGGTCGAGATTGCGCTTGGCCTCTCGGTGTCGATCGTGCTTTTCATCATCTACCTCTTCCTGTGGGACATCCGCGCGACGCTGATACCCGGCCTCGCGATGCCGGTGGCGCTGATCGGCACGCTGGCCGCGATCTATCTTGCGGGCTTCTCGGTCAACATCCTCACTCTGCTTGCCCTCGTGCTCGCCACCGGATTGGTCGTCGACGACGCCATTGTCGTCCTGGAAAACATCGTCCGCCGGCGCAACGAAGGCATGGGCCCGCGCGCCGCGGCCGTTCTGGGGACACAGGAAGTCTTCTTCGCGGTCATTGCGACGACCGCGACCCTGATCGCCGTCTTCGTGCCGCTGTCCTTCCTGCCCGGGCAGACCGGCGGCCTGTTCCGCGAATTCGGCTTCGTGCTCGCCATCTCGGTCTTCCTCTCCTCGATCGTGGCGCTCTCGCTCTGTCCGATGCTCGCCTCGCGCATGCTGGTCGCGCACGATGTCCATGCCGAGCGACGGCGCGCCGGGCTGGTCGCACGCATCGGCGGATCGCTGGCCAACCTCTATCGCCGCGCGTTGCGGGCCTGCCTGAACGCGCCGCTCGTCATTCTGCTCGTCTCGGCTCTGTTCGGCGCCGCCGCCTACGGTCTTTCCGGCTCGATTCGCCAGGAATTGACGCCGACCGAGGATCGCTCGCAGATGTTCCTGCGCATCTCCGCGCCGCAAGGTGTGAGCCTCGACTACCTCGCGCAGAAGATCGGCGAGATCGAGCGCCTCGTGCAGCCGCTGAAGGACAGCGGCGAGGTCACCAACACATTCGGCATTGCCGGCTCGCAGGGCTCGTCGAACAACGGGTTCATGGTGCTGACTCTCGCGCCGTGGGAGGCGCGGGTCCGGACCCAGCAGCAGATCGTCGAGCAGGTCAACGGATTGATGGCACAGGTGCCCGGCGTTCGCGCCTTCGCCAATCAGCCCAACAGTCTGGGCATTCGCGGCGCCGGCAGTGGCTTGCAGTTCGCGGTCGCGGGCACCTCCTATGCCGAGCTCGGCGTCGCGGCGGCGGCCATCGTCGCCGAAATGGAAAAGGACCCGCGCTTCGACCGGCCCCGCCTGTCCACAGAGACGACGCAGCCCCAGTTGAGCGTGCTCATCGACCGCGAACGCGCCTCCGATCTCGGCATCGACATCACCGGCCTTGCCGAGGCGATGCAGTCGATGCTCGACGGCCGCGAGATCGGCTCGGTGTTCATCGAGGACCGCAGCTACGACGTCAAGCTGGTCTCGACCACCAATCCGATCAACGACCCGACGGATCTG
>JAUYMV010000381.1 GCA_030698645.1 Mesorhizobium sp. | reverse complement strand
ATGCTGCCGTGGCGCACGACGCTCGACAACATCCTGCTGCCGCTCGAGATCGTCGAACGCCACCGCAAGCGGCTGCGCGCCCACAAGGCGGAGTATGTCGCGCAGGCGGAGAAGCTGCTCGAGACGGTCGGGCTGAAGGGGTTCGGACAGAAATTCCCGTGGCAGCTCTCCGGCGGCATGCAGCAGCGCGCCAATCTCTGCCGCGCGCTCATCCACCAGCCAGACCTGCTGATGCTGGACGAACCCTTCGGCGCGCTGGACAGCTTCACCCGCGAGGAACTCTGGTGCGTGATCCGCGATTTGCACGCCGCGCAGGGCGTCACCATCGTGCTGGTCACGCACGATCTGCGCGAGGCTGCGTTTCTCGCAGACAAGGTCTTCGTCATGAGCGCGCGGCCCGGCCGCATCCTGCAGGAGCGCACGATCCCGTTCGAACGGCCGCGCGACCTGGAAATCCTCTACACGCCGGAATTCAACGACCTCGTGCATGAACTGCGCGGGGCGATCGCGGAAGCCAGGAGCGCGGCATGAGCGACGGCACGAAGAAGGGCTTCGACTGGCTGAAGGCTGCCCCATGGCTCTACACGCTCGGCCTGTTCGCGATCTGGGAACTCGCGGTGCGCCTGTTCGGCATCGCGCCCTACGTGCTGCCGGCCCCGACGGTGATCTTCCGGGCGATCGTCGACTACTGGCCGGCGATCTGGAAGAACTCGCTGCAGACGCTCTACACGACGACCGCGGGCTTCCTGCTCGCCGTCGTCGGCGGCCTGGCGCTCGGCCTGCTCGTCGGGTGGTCGCGCTCGATCTATGCCGGGCTCTATCCGCTGATGGTCGGCTTCAACGCCATCCCCAAGGTCGCCATCGTGCCGATCCTCGTCATCTGGTTCGGCATCGGCACGATCCCGGCGGTGCTGACCGCCTTCCTGATCGCCTTCTTCCCGATCGTGGTGAACGTCGCGACCGGCCTCGCCACCATCGAGCCGGAGACCGAGGACGTGCTGCGCGCGCTCGGGGCGAAGAAGATGGACATCATGCTGAAGGTCGGCATCCCGCGCTCGATGCCCTACTTCTTCGGCTCGCTGAAGGTGGCGATCACGCTCGCCTTCGTCGGCTCGGTGATCTCGGAGACGGTCGCGTCGAATTCCGGCCTCGGCCAGATGATGTCGGCCGCGCAATCCCAGTTTAACGTGCCGCTGGTCTTCGCCGGCCTCGTCATGCTGGCGATCGAGGGCATCGCGATGTACGCTCTGATGGCCTGGATCGAGCGTCGCACGACGGGTTGGGCACATCGCGGGCAGGGGGCGATGTAGGCTGGCGTCGAACGTCCTCGACCATCCAGACCGCCGGGGAAGCCCGGTGCCCGCTCGGCCGCTCCCCTCTCCCTGTAGAGACATGCTGACGCCCGGTTAATCATTTGCAAACCACCGGTGGACTAACGATCCGCGTGGGACGTGGGGTGCCGCATGCAATTGCCAATCTTCCAGATGCTGTATGTCAGCGGCGCCGTCGGGCCGGTATCGGAATCGAGCATCGACCAGATTCTCGCCACGTCGCGCCGCAACAATGCGGTGGCCGGAATCACCGGGCTGCTGCTGGTCGCGGACGAGATTTTTGTCCAGGTGCTGGAAGGCGACAGGGAGGCGGTGCTCGGGCTTGCCTCGCGAATCCGGGCCGACCGGCGCCACCGCAACTTCATGGTGCTGGTGGAAACGCAGGCGGCGGAGCGGGCTTTCGGCGCCTGGCACATGGGATTCAAGCGCCTAGACCCTGGCCGCGCCGAAGACCAGGTGGTCTTCCGCGCCACCGCGGCGGCGATCAACCAGCGCATCGGCCGCGCCGATGGCGGGTTGATGCTGCATGCCGTGCTGGCCTTCGGTCGCGACATGATCGCCTCGGACTGAGCGTCCGCCGACATCTTCGAGCGAAGCTGGCGCCGCCAGTTCGGCCGCACCGCCGCCGCCACGGGGTGCGGTCGCCGGTCCGCGCCGGTGCGCCTAGCGCCGCGCGACCACCAGATGCGGCTGGCCGTCGCTCGTCCTGCTCCACGACACGCCGTCGGCCGAAATCGTCGCGTCAACACGCTGGCGGAAATTCGAGAAGCTTTCGCACTCCACCACATCGACCGGCTGATCGAAATGCAGCGTGACCTCGAAGGCGCCGCCGTCGGCGAGTTCGCGCACCGCCAGGACGCGTCCCTCGAACGGCTGCTTCAGATAGCGTCCGGCGACGCGGTCGCCGACCTGCAACGGCACCGGCGGCGCGTTCGACAGGCGCGCCGAGGCGGTGTTCCAGTCGCGGTAGCCGAGTTCGACGGCCACGCGCTCGAGCGCCGCGGCGAGGCTCAGCGATACGCCGCGCGCGGCCGCGTCCTCGCGCAACGCATGGGCGCGGCGTTTCGCTTGGTCGCGCGTGGCGGGACGGTCGGTTGGGGGAAGTGTGGAAGGCATGGCAAAGATCTCCGTCATCTCTGCGGTCGATGAAGCGGGTGCTCGCCTTGCCGCATGACCGCGATGAACGGGTCCTGCTCTGAGACCGGCCTGAGCCGGGAGGACTTCACCGTCGGAAAGCTCCGGCGAGCGGCTGGCGCCTCGTGCCATGGCGGTGCGGATAGCGCGGCGGCGCCGTCAGGTCAACGGGATGGTCAGAGAATGTAGGACACGCCGAGAAAGAAGGCGCCCAGCGCCATCATGGCGGTGTCGTAGCCGGAATAGGCGTGGCGCTCTTGCTGATACTTTCTTGACGCCAGGAGGCGCAGCCGACCCAAACCGTCCGGGTCGTCACCCCGGAGCCTGCCCGCAATGTCGGCCTTCCTGCGCAGCCACTGGTCCCTGGACGGTGGAACCAGAAGCAATGCCGAGCCGGCGAGTCCGAACCAATCCGACACCTGTATATTCGCGATAATGTCGAGGACGAAGCGCAGCATCGAAATCTATCTTTGCTGGTCCGACAGCTGTCTCTTTTTGCCCGATAGTTCCTCTGAAATCTTGCTGAACAGATCGGCCGGCGTCAGACCGATCGCCTCGCCGTAACGGAGCAATGTCGAAATGCCGATGTCGCCTGCCGCCGACTCGATCCTCGACACTGCCGATTGCGTGGTTCCCATTGCCTTGGCCACTTCGCTCTGGTTGCGTTTTCCGCGAAGCGTGATCAGCGCAGCTATGATCTCTCGCTGCACACGCTCGCGCTCGGTGCGCGCGAGCCGGGCCTCGGCGACGGCGGGAAACTTCTTCTCCAGCCGCGTGCGGAGACCATCGATTCCGGTCGTCTCGTCCACCGCCTCGGGGGAGGCGGCCGACCCAAGGTTCAGGGCAAAGGCATCGGTGCGGAAGAATTCCGTTCGGTTCTTTGTCATCAGGGAAGTATAGCACTTACGCGATAAATCGCAATCGGAAAATAGCCTGTATGTGATATTCCGTCAGATTCCGAGCTCGATTTCGATCTTCCTGATTTCCTGTTGCCGCCGAGCGAACCAAACATCGCTGTCGATGATCTCGACCGCGACGATTTCCCCATGCTCCACCACGATCAGCAGCGCCACGCCGCCATGGCCCCGCAGTCGCTCCTCGGAAGGCATGAGATAGACGCTGCGCTCTCGATTGGCGCGGAGGAAACTGCCCGAATTGCCCTGCGTCCGCGCAAAGTCCTTGAGCCATACGATCATGTCGTCGACTTCAGCTCCGCTCAAGTCGGAGCGCGCCTCAATTTTCTGCTCCAGCGCAGCTATACATGCCTTCGATTGAGTAAATACCATCGGATGGTACCCAGCAATACTTCGGATATTTGCGAAGTATCGTCGATCCTGTCAAGAGTGCGCTGGTCGACGGCCATCCGCGACCGATGTGTGGCGGAGCGACATCCCCCGCATTGCGATGCCGGCCGGTTTCGCCTACATAGCGCGCAACTCTCCAGAACCAGCAGACGGGATACGCGCGCGTGGCACGCCAGTTCATCTATCACATGACCGGCCTGACGAAGGCCTATGGCACCAAGAAGGTGCTCGAGAACCTCAACCTCTCCTTCTATCCGGACGCCAAGATCGGCATCCTGGGGCCGAACGGCGCCGGCAAGTCGACGGTGCTGAAGATCATGGCCGGGCTCGACAAGGAATGGTCTGGCGATGCCTGGCTGGCGGACGGCGCGACCGTCGGCTATCTGGCGCAGGAGCCGATCCTCGACCCGGCGCTCAACGTGTTCGGCAACGTCATGGAGGGCGTGTCGAAGAAGACCGCCATCATCGACCGCTACAACGAACTGATGATGAACTATTCCGACGAGACGGCCGACGAGGCGGCCAAGCTGCAGGACGACATGGACCGGCTGAACCTCTGGGATCTCGAGCAGCAGGTCGAGATGGCGATGAACGCGCTCGGCTGCCCGCCCAAGGACGCCGACGTGGAAAACCTGTCGGGCGGCGAGCGCCGCCGCGTCGCGCTCTGCCAACTGCTGCTGCGCCAGCCCGACCTGCTGCTGCTCGACGAACCGACCAACCATCTCGACGCCGAGACGACGGCCTGGCTGGAAAAGCACCTGCGCGACTATCCGGGCTCCGTGCTGATCATCACGCATGACCGCTACTTCCTCGACAATGTCACCGGCTGGATCCTCGAACTCGACCGCGGCCGCGGCATTCCCTACGAGGGCAACTACACCAAATATCTCGACGCCAAGGCCAAGCGCCTGATCCAGGAAGGCCGCGAGGACGACGCCCGCCAGAAGGCGATCTGGCGCGAGCGCGAGTGGATCGGCTCCAGCCCGAAGGCGCGCCAGGCCAAGTCCAAGGCGCGCATCAAGGCCTACGAGGAACTGCTCGAAAAGGCCGGCGAGAGGAAGCCGACCGACACGCAGATCGTCATTCCGCCCGGCGAGCGTCTCGGCCAGGTGGTCATCGAGGCCGAGGGCCTGAACAAGGGCTATGGCGACGAGCTGCTCATCGAGGATCTGAACTTCAAGCTGCCGCCCGGCGGCATCGTCGGCGTGATCGGCCCGAACGGCGCCGGCAAGACGACGCTGTTCCGCATGATCACCGGCCAGGAGACGCCGGATGGCGGCTCGATCCGCGTCGGCGAGACGGTCAAGCTCGGCTATGTCGACCAGAGCCGCGATGCGCTTGATCCGACGAAGACCGTCTGGGAGGAAATTTCGGGCGGCGCCGAGGTGATCAAGCTCGGCAAGCACGAGGTGAACTCACGCGCCTATTGCGCCTCGTTCAACTTCCGCGGCGGCGACCAGCAGCAGCGCGTCGGCAACCTCTCCGGCGGCCAGCGCAACCGCGTGCATCTGGCGAAAATGCTGAAGAATGGCGGCAACGTGCTGCTGCTCGACGAACCGACCAACGATCTCGACACCGAGACGCTGGCGGCGCTGGAGGACGCGCTCGAAAGCTACGCCGGCTGCGCCGTCATCATCAGCCACGACCGCATGTTCCTCGACCGGCTGGCGACGCACATGCTGTCATTCGAAGGCGAGAGCCATGTCGAATGGTTCGAGGGCAATTTCGAGGAATACGAAAAGGACAAGATCCGCAGGCTCGGCGCCGATGCGGTCAACCCGAAGCGGGTGACGTATAAGAGGCTTACGCGGTAGTATATCAGGCCGGATCGACCAAATCGCGGCGTCCGCTTGGCGCCGCGGGCGTGACGAGCAGCGAATGGAGCCAGTTACCGCCATGAAACCAACTATGTGCAGATCACTGTTCGGGCTGGTTCTCTTTGCCGGCGCCGTCGCCGCCAGCGCGGCTGCGGCCAAGCCGGCGCGGTGCTTCACGACGGATGACGGCTACTTTGCCTGCGACTTCGTCTCGCTCGACCGCGCGGGCAGTTTCGAGATCAGCGGCGAGGGCGTGCCGACCACGACGCTGATCGTCGACGAGCCGGGATTTGCGTCGGGCTTCGTCAATTTCGGCAACCGCAACATCTCGCTGCCCGGCCGCTACGTTCGCCAGCGCGACGACGGCGCCTGCTGGAGCAACCCGGAGACGAATACGAAGATCTGCGCCTGGTAAACCACGCCGGCAACACATTTCGTCAGGATTCGTGATCGCCGCCAAGGGATTGGCGGACTTTGCATCGTCGGAGAATTGGCGTATTCGGCTCATGGAACAGCGGCGTTGCTCCGCGACCCGTGCCTCGCATGGTGCGCGTTGAACGATCCGGCGGTCGGGGCAACAGTCAGAATGCAGCGTGTCATCATCAGCGGTATCGGCGTCGAGATACCGGAATCCACCATCACGAACGATGAACTCGTCGCCAGCTTCAACGACTGGATCGATCAGAAGAACGTCGCGCTGGCCGCGGCCGGCGAACCGCTGCTTGCCAAGTCCGATTCCGATTTCATCGTCTATGCCTCTGGCGTGAAGAACCGGCACGTGCTGGTGCGCGACGGCATCCTGGACGTCGACCGCATGGCGCCGCGCATTCCGGCGCGCGGCGACGACGAACTGTCGGTGATGGCCGAGTTCGGCGTCAAATCGGCGAAACGCGCGCTCGACCATGCCGGCGTCGACCCCGCCTCGATCGACATGGTGATCTGCGCCGCGTCGCATCAACAGCGGCCCTATCCGGCGATCGCCATCGAGATCCAGCAGGCGCTCGGCACGTCGGGGGCGGCCTTCGACATGGGGCTCGGCTGTTCGTCGGCGGCGGCCGGCCTGCATGTCGCCACCAGCCTGGTGCGCACCGGGGCGCAGAAGCGCGTGCTGGTGGTGACGCCGGAGATCATCACCGGACATCTCAATTTCCGCGACCGGCAGACGCATTTCATCTTCGGCGACGCATCGACCTCGATGCTGGTCGAGGGACTGGGCGAGGGCAAGTCGCGCTCGGGCCGCTTCGAGGTGCTCGACACACGCAGCTGGACCCAGTTTTCCAACAATATCCGCACGAATTTCGGCTTCCTCATCCGCGACGGGCAGGAGAATCCCTCCGTTGTCGAGATGGAGGGCAACATGATCAAGCAGGTCGGCAACAAGGTGTTCAAGGAAGTCACCGTCGCCGCGCACCGCTTCATCGCCGCGTTCCTCGCCGATCACGGCATGACGCCGCAGGACATCCGCCGCTACTGGCTGCACCAGGCGAACGGGCGCATGAACGCCATGATCATGAAGCTGACGCTCGGCCACGAGGCCGACGAGGACCGCGCGCCGATGGTGCTGGAGAAGCTCGGCAACACGGCCGCGGCCGGCGCGATCATCGCCATGAAGCAGTATCACGAGGACATGGAGCCGGGCGACCACGGCCTGCTCTGCGCCTTCGGCGCCGGCTACTCGATCGGCGCGGCCCTGCTGCGCAAGATGTAGGCGGGCTCCGCTTCGACGCCGGCGCCATTCCCGCCACGAAGCTTCGATCACCGGAATTGACTGGACGTACCCGGCCCTGCGTCGCATTTTTTCCGGGACCCGGCGGAGCCAACCGATGCAAGCGACACTGTTCGAGACCAAGACCGAAATCCTGCCCGCGAAAAAGCTGCTTGGCCGCGTGGCCGGGGCTTATGCCGCGTTGTCCGATCACTTCGAGACCCGCGCCGTCGATGCGCTCGTCCTCGATTTCGAGGGCGTCGCCGGCGACTTCCATCGCGGCTTCACGCGCCGTTCGGGCGGGCGCGAGCCGTGGTATCCGCGCGGAACCCAGATGCGCAACGAGCGGCAATTGTCGATCGTGGCGCCGGACGAACTGTCCGAGATCGCCGGCAGGATGGGCCTTCCCGAGATCCGCGCGGAGTGGCTCGGCGCCAATCTGTCGATCGACGGCGTGCCGTCCCTGTCCATGCTGCCGTCGGGCACGTTCCTGTTCTTCAAGGGCGGCGTGACGCTGAAGATCGACGCGCAGAACGGGCCGTGCCGGATCGCCGGCGCATGCGTCGCGGAAAATGCCGGCATGGCCGACACGACCGCCGGGGCGCTGAGCTTCGTGCCGGCCGCCAAACGGCTACGCGGCGTCGTCGCCTGGGTCGAGAAGCCCGGCACGATCACGCCCGGCGAAGACGTCTCGGTGCGCATTCCGGAGCAGTGGATCTATCGGCCGTAGTCCGGGGCAGTGCGGGTGCCTCGCAGGGGTGTACGCCCGAATGGCATAATGCGTGTGCGCCGGTGAACGCGTTGTAGCTATTGGCGGTCGCCAACCCTCCCTGAGGGGCTGGTGCCGGTAGGCGGGTGGGGTGGCTGCCACGGAGACGCCGCCATCTGTCTTGGCTCGCTATCGCTCACGACCCCCACCCGACGCTTCGCGTCGACCTCCCCTCAAGGGGGAGGTGGGGCTGCTGTCCTTCAACCCGACAGAAGCTCGATGAACCGCTCGGCGACCGGCCGCATGAAGGCGTCGGCGTCGGCGAGGTCGAGATATCTCCTGTAGGCGGCGATGGCTTCGGGCTTGCGGCCGGTGTCGCGGTAGCTGTCGCCGATCGACATCTGGATGTCGGCGTTGCCCGGCGCGAGCTTCTCGGCTTCGAGGAGGAGCGCCAGCGCCTCTTCGTGGCGGCCGAGCCGCTGCAGGCTGACCGCCCATTGCAGGCGGTAGTCGGCGTTTGCCGGCTCGAGCTCCGCGGCGCGTTTCAGGCGCACGAGCGAGGCCTCCCACTGCTTGAGGATGGCCAGGATGCGGCCGTGCGCCATCTGCGCGGTGGCGTCGTTGGGCGCGTAGTCGGCGGCGTCCCGATAGATCTTCTCGGCGGCTTCGTAGTCGCCCCTGGCGACATGCATGGCGGCGAGCTCGGCGAACGCGGCCAGGTAGCCGGGATCGAGTTCGAGCGCGCGGGTCAGAAGCTTCACGC
>JAUYMV010000377.1 GCA_030698645.1 Mesorhizobium sp. | reverse complement strand
AGCACCTGGTGGATGGTGACGAGATCGAAGCTGTCGCGCTCGACCGGCGGCGCGTAGATGTCGCCCTGGCGCACCTGCGCATTGGCGATGCCGGCCTTGTCGAGATTGGCGCGGGCAACCGCCAGCATCTCGCGCGACATGTCGATGCCGATGCCGCGGCGGTAGAGCGGCGAGAATATCTCGAGGATGCGCCCCGTGCCGGTGCCGAGGTCGAGCATGGCCTGGAAGGGCCGCGTGCCGACGAGCTTGATGAGGGCCGCCTCGACCGCCGTGTCGGAGGCGTGCAGCGCGCGCAACTGATCCCAGCGCGCCGCGTTGGCGGAAAAATAGTCGGCGGCGCGGTCCTGGTTCTTCTTCTTGACCGAGGCCAAGCGTTCGAGATCGCGCTCGACCGCCGGATCGCTGCGGTCGAGCCGCGTCACCAGCCCGAGGGCGAATTCGCGCGCTGCATCGGAGTCGGACAGCCGGAAATACGCCCAGGATCCCTCCTGGTAGCGGCCGATCAGCCCGGCTTCGAGCAGCAGCTTGAGATGGCGCGAGACGCGCGGCTGCGACTGGTTGAGGATGACGGTCAGGTCGGAGACGGTCAGGTCGCCCTTGGCGAGCAGCGCCAGGATGCGCAGACGGCTGGTTTCGGCCGCCGCCTTCAGCGTGTCGACCATGCGGTTCAGACTGATGTTGCGGCCAGGCACGATGGTATGCTCCAAATAGACATAAACATATCTTTATGTGAAGCTCGACTTGCGCGCAAGCGGCAATGTCGCGAATGGGAAACAAAATGGCGGATTTGTCTTGGGGGATACGGACCGCGCAAGGCCTCGTGAGGCCTCCGGCCCCCTCAATGGCGCAGCAGGGGGTCCAGTGACGGGAGACTGGCGATCGCGGCAAAGGCGATGAGCCCGTAGCACGTCCAGGCGAAAAGCCGCTCGCTGGCCCGCCCGAACAGGAGCGCGCCCAGGAAGAGTCCGAGCCCGTAGACCGGCCCGATCGTCAGCGCGAGCCCGACGATCGCCCAGCCGAGCAGGCCGCCGACGAGATAGCTGAGCGTCGTCAGCACGCTCGAGACCGCGAAATAGAGGACGATGTTGGCCCGCACCACGCCGCCGGAATTCGCGCCGCCCAGCCAGTAGGCCACCACCGGCGGACCGCCCACCTGCGCGGCGCCGCTGAAGAATCCGGAGAGCCCGCCGACCCCGATCGTCAGGGGCGTCGCCGGCGTGCCGCGATAGCGCCAGCCCGACATCAAGAGGGCGAGCAGCAGCACGACGAGGCCGACGATGAACCAGCGGACCACGAGTGGATCGACCTGTGTCAGCACATAGGTTCCAAGCGGAACGCCCGCCAGCGCGCCGATCGTCATGGTGGCGACGTTCTTCCTGTCGCCGAGCCGCCAGGCTTGCGGCAGCATGCCGAGCGCCGCGACCATGTCGATGATCAGAAGCAGCGGCGCGGCCATTTGCGGCCCGATGACGGAACTCGCCAGCGGCACGAAGATGAGCGCCGCGCCGAAGCCGGAGAAACCCCGCGCCAGTCCGGCGACGAAGGCCACGACCAGGAGAAACACGATCTCCCCGGCGGAACGGCCCGCGACGAACCATTCCAATACGTTGTCGTCGATGATCATGGCATGCGTCGATTCTGGCTCGAATCCGGTCGGTGGACAGGTCGCTTCTACCCCGCCATCTTCGCGACGGCACGAAGAAATCAGGCAGGCGAGTCGCCCTGCGCCCTTGTCGTTCGAGGTACGATCCATGTTCGCAAAGCGCGATGGCGAGGTGCAGCTCGCGAATGATCCGGCGGCCATGCAAGGCGACGGCCAGGTCGTCTTCATCGGCCGCATCCGCTCGCCCTGGACGAGCCGCGAGACATGCCCGAAAAACATGGCGCGCGCGCGCGAACAGGGCGGCGGCGGTTCGGTCGAGATCGCGCCGGCCTATCGCGAGGGCCTCGCCGGCCTGGAGCATACCAGCCATGTCGTTCTGCTCTCCTGGCTGCATCACGCCCCGCGCAACCTGATCGTCCAGAAACCGCGCCACGCGGTCGTCGCCAAGGGCACCTTCGCGCTGCGCTCGCCGGCGCGGCCAAACCCCGTCGGCCTGCACATCGCGCGGCTGGTCGGCCTCGATGTGGCGGCCGGCATCCTGACGCTCGACGCCATCGACGTGCTCGACGGCACGCCGCTGATCGACGTGAAGCCCTATTTCGCCTCGACGGATTCCATTCCCGACGCGACGCATGGCGCGCCCGCGGCATGAACGGCACCGCGCGGCAACGCGACATCGCCAAAGCCCTGACGCTGCTGATCCCGCTCGCGCCATTCTCGGAAACCGAGGCCATCCGCCAGGCGGCGGGAGCCAGGCACATGAAGGAGCTGACGCCCGC
>JAUYMV010000376.1 GCA_030698645.1 Mesorhizobium sp. | reverse complement strand
ACGATTGCCACCTATTCCGATTCCGTCGCCGAATACTGGGAACGCCAGTGCGGTGTGGATTCGGTGACCGCGCTGGATAACGTCTACGGCGTAGTCCTCAGACTGACCTGCGCCAAGGCCGACGACAGCGGCACCTACTCCAGAAGCGAGCTTCTGCTCCAGTTGGACGACCGAAAGGTGGCGAGCTTCCCGCCACTCAGGGTCTTGAAGCGCTGCCCCTCCGCCAAATAGGTCGACGGCTCAGCCGCGCCACTGCAGTTCCTGCGAGGCGCGCCGAACCGGCGCCACATCGGAAGCCAGGCGCCTGGGGGAGGTGTTTTTTGGGCATTCCTCACGCCATCGTGTGTTGGCTAAGCCACTCTGCCGCCATAATCCCGTGAAATCCGAGGCAACGAAGTGGGATGCGGCGCGTTTGCGTGTGTCCGGGACGGTTGCCCAGGCATCGTTCGGATCGGGCCGGTCATGGTTGGCGAAATGTTAACGATGGCTGCCTAGCGTCCCTGGACTTGGAACGCCGTCGCGGCGAGCAGGAATTGGTTGGCATCATGAATACAAACCGTCGCTTCTTCCTTACCGGCATCGGCGCATTGGCGGCGTCCACGATCGCCGGCGGCGCGTTCGCGCAGGACGTCATCCAGGACATCCTCGAATCGTCGCGGCGCGGCAACTGGGACGACCAGTTCGACGCGCGCGCCTCGACCGGGGGCGGCAAGATTTCGTCGCACCGGCCGATCTTCAGCGCCGAGACGGTGGCCTATGTGCAGCAGGCGATCGGCGACTATTCGGCAATCGTCGCGCAGGGCGGCTGGCAGGACGTGCCGGCGACCAAGAAGCTCAAGCTCGGCGTCATCGATCCGGACGTCGAAGCGCTGCGCAGGCGCCTGATGGTGTCTGGCGACCTGTCGCCGCGCGCCGGCATGTCGCCGGCCTTCGATTCCTATGTCGACGCGGCGCTGAAGCGGTTCCAGGTGCGCCACGGCCTGCCGTCCGACGGCGTCACCGGCAGGTTCACCTACGCCGCGCTCAACATTTCGGCGCAGACGCGCCTTGGGCAGCTCGAGACCAATCTCGGAAGGCTGAACCAGATGATCGGCACCATCGCCAGCGGCGGCCGCTACGTCTTGGTCAACATTCCGGCCGCCCAGATCGAGGCGGTCGAAGGCAACCGCGTCGTCTCGCGCCACACGGCCATCGTCGGCAAGATCGACCGCCAGACTCCGCTGGTCAATTCGAGGATCAACGAGGTCATCGTCAATCCTTACTGGAACGCGCCGGAATCGATCGTCCGCAAGGACATCATCCCCGTCATGCGCAAGGACCCGGAATACCTGACGAAAAACAACATCCGCATCCTCGGCCCCAACGGCAGCGAGATCGATCCGCTGACCATCGACTGGTCGACCGAGGACGCGGCGAAATTCCGCTTCCGCCAGGACCCGGGCAAGATCAACGCCATGGCCTCGGTCAAGATCAACTTCCCGAGCCCGGACGGCGTCTACATGCACGACACGCCGCAGCAGAGCCTGTTTTCCAAGCTGATGCGCTTCGATTCGTCGGGCTGCGTGCGTGTGCAGAACGTGCGCGACCTGGTCACCTGGCTGCTGCGCGACACCGACGGCTGGAACCGCCAGCGCTTCGAGGACACGATCCGCAGCGGCGAGAACACGCCGGTGGCGCTTTCCAACCCGGTGCCGGTCTACTTCACCTACATCTCCGCCTGGTCGACCGGCGACGGCGTCGTCCACTTCCGCGACGACATCTACGCCCTGGACGGCGTGCAGGAACTGCAGATCTCGACCGCGCTGTAGCGGCGTCAGCAATCACGATGAAAGGCCGTCCGCGAGGGCGGCCTTTTTCGTTGAATACATTGCGCTATTCAACCCGTCAGCGGGCGTGATGCCGTAGTGGACCATCAAGGGCCCGAGTGCTTTCGCAGTATTTAATGGACTTGAAAACGAAGTCATCGTTGCTTAGTCTTGAGCTTCAAAGGCGGCTTCCGATGACATTGATCGTTCTTGCGAACATTGCGATTGCGATCACGGCAAGCGTGGCGCTTTTATCAAAGCCACCCATCACGAACGATGACACCGCATATCAGGCTACGCGCGTTCAAAGCGACCAGACCAAGGATGGCGATCGCGCAGGCAACGACATCTACAGCGGCGAGACTTGGGACGGCAGGCCAAACGGACGGGGGGAGATGAAGTATTGGCAAGGCGACCGATACGAAGGTTACTTTGCGAATGGCGTGCCGCACGGGAAAGGCGTGCTCGTAACAGCGGAAGGTGATCGTTTCGAGGGCGAATTCTGGATGGGCAAATGGCATGGGCGGGGCGTCCTGACAACCGCCGAGGGGCAGCGGTATGAAGGAACCTGGGAACACGGCAGGGAAGTATCCGTCACGCTCGTTCCCATGCCGCAGAGGACCGCGGACCGACTGCCGGGCATACATATCCCCCAGGCACAAACGCCGATTCAGCCTGCGCGCGACGGCACGACGCCACGCCATAACGGCTGGCAAGCGCTAGAAGGTGAGATAAAGGCCCTGCCGAGGCAAACGGTCATGTCTCTGCAGGCTCGGCTTAACCAGATTGGATACGCTACCGGAAAGGCCGACGGAAAGCCCGGAAAGGCGACCCTCGCCGCACTTCGTTCCTATGCCAATGATTTCGAACTCGACATGGCGAGCCTCGAACTGACGACATTCCTTGCACATTTGAGGGGCTCACATACGGACACCACGCCGAGGATGTGGACGGTTTCGGGCAGCGAGTGCCAGATCTGGGCGTATACCGTGCCCGCCCGGTTGAAGGTGACCTGGAGCGGCAAATGCGAAAACGGGCAGGCAGCGGGATTTGGGACTGCTCGGGCCGACTTCATCGTGGCGGGTGAAGCTTCGTCCTTGGTCTACGAAGGGGCCATGCTCTTCGGCAAAGCAGCAGGCTGGGGCAAGGTCAGCTGGCACGGCCGCAGCCCGCGCTCGGGGGACAGATATGAAGGCAACTTCGAACAAGGCCTGATGTCTGGACGAGGCACCTATTTTTTCAAGGACGGCAGCGTACTGCGCGGCAATTGGCGAAACGGCGAAGCGTCAGGATATGGCGTGTATTCGGCCGAAGGTTTCGGTCGCTATCAGGGTGCGTTCTCCTCCAGCCTCCCCAACGGATATGGCGAACACTTTGATCAATCTGGGCAAAAGCGGATGGCGGGCGTGTTCCGAGATGGTTGCCTACGGAATGGCAGGCAGTGGGTTCACGTCATTGCAACGAGGGAAGACTGTGGATTTTGAGGATGGAGCGTTTCGCATGATCCCCCGATCGACCAGATCAGCCGCACTGCTCCTCGCGGCCGCATTGGCGACGAACCAGGCCTTTGCCGCCGACATGGCCCGAGATCACGACGTCATTTCCATTCGCGGCCCCTTCGAAAAAGGCGATACTTTCAAGTTTCAGTCCCTCGCCTCCGGTCTGACCTCCGACGCGGTTATTCGATTGAAATCGCCTGGCGGATTGACGTTCGAGGCCATCGCAATCGGGCTATTGGTCAAGCGTGGTGGCTTCAAGACCCATGTCGAGAGTGGCGAATGCGCGTCCGCCTGCGCGTTGCTGTGGTTGGCCGGGCGCACGCGCTCCGCGCATCCGAAAGCGAAGATCGGATTTCACCAGTCCTACGACGGCAAGACCAAGAGGGCAAATGTCAGCGCGAATGCGGCGGTCGGGCATTACATCGCGCAACTCGGGTATGGGATGAAGACGTCGTTCTACGTCACCGAGGCCGCGCCGGAATCGATGACGTGGCTGACGCCAAGGACGGGCAAGGAAGCCGGGATCGATTACACGATCGAAGACATCGACCGCGCGAGTCCTTCGACGCCGGTCACGAAGCCTTCGACCGAAGATCGCCCTCAGGCCATCATCGCCCCCGTGCAGCGACCGGCGCCGGCGCTAGCCACGGTCGTGTTTGACGACGGGCGGAGGTACCGGGGCCATGTTGCCTTCGGCAGTCGACCGCATGGCAAAGGCGTCATGACCTGGCCGACCGGAAACGAGTACAAAGGTGATTGGGCCAATGGAAGACGCAGCGGGAAGGGTGAATACTTTGAAGCTGGAAAGCTTGTTTACTCGGGCGACTGGTATAACGATCTGCAGAACGGAAGCGGCGTCGAGCACTCCGACGAGGGGATCTACGCCGGCTCGTTTTCCTTTGGGATGAGGTCTGGGCTCGGAGAGTTGCGCTACCGGAACGGAGATTTTTTTGCCGGTGAGTTCAAGAACAATCGCATGCATGGTAACGGGACAATGCGCTACGCGGCAGGTGGCGTGTATAAAGGTCAATTCGAGAGCGGTCTGTTCCATGGCAAGGGTGAGATTACCTACCCGGACAGCGCTCGATACAGTGGCGAATGGATCAATGGCGAGCGTCATGGCTCGGGCATTTTCTACTACAGCAACGGCAATAAATATGCGGGAGGCTGGAAGTCAGGGCGCAGAAGTGGTCATGGCGTGGTGACCTATGCGGACGGCCGCCAAATTTCCGGCGAATGGTCCCTTGGCGTGAAGCAGGGGGCGGCGATAATCAGTCTCGGGAGCGGCCGGTATTCGGCGAACTACGTTAGCGGAATCCCGACCGCCCAGTAGGTCGAAGTCCAATTCCAACGTGGAGGTGAATGAAATGAACTTCCGTGATCTAGCCTTCATTGTGGCTGCGGCCGCCCTTTTGGGAACCCCGGCCCCATCCGTTGCGCAGTCCAATCACGGGGCGTCCTATCTGACCGAAAAGAAGCAGGTCCCTCAATCGAGACCGTCTCGATCGGGGGGAAGCTCAGCGACCCGTGGCGGTCTCGCCGGCAGCGAGGGTCAAGTGCGGCGGAAGGTGATTTTCGGCAAATGGGGGAAGAACGACTGTCGAGAATACCACAAGAGATATATCGCCGCGTCCGGCCATTCGGCCTATGCGTCAACACCTATGCACTACCGGGGGGAAACGTCTGTTTGCGGCGCCAATTACAACTCGGGAAGCAAGAGCCAGGCAGAGCAGCGCGCGCTTGAGGCCTGTCAACGGGGCATAAAGAAGTTCAAGTTGAGGTTCGGAGTCGAGGGACGGTGCGAGATAATGGCGTCGAAATGAGGTTCTGCGAAAGCTCTCTGAAAGTCGGAGGCCGAGTGATCCAATTCTTGACCGTGTGAGATCGATCGAAGGATGGGACGGCGTGCGGGAACTGCAGATCTCGACCGCGCTGTAGC
>JAUYMV010000351.1 GCA_030698645.1 Mesorhizobium sp. | reverse complement strand
GCGCGACCAGCGACGCGCAGGGCAACGGGGATGCCGTCACGCCCGCCGCGCAATGGCTGCTCGACAACCAGTATCTGGTCGACGAGAGCATCCTGCAGGTCAAGCGCGACCTGCCGCCGCGCTTCTATCGCGAACTTCCGAAGGTCGACTTGCCCGGCGGCGCCTCGGTGCCGCGCGCGCTGCTGATCGCCTGGGCCTATGTGGCGCATACCGATTCGACCGTGATGCCGCACATGCTGACCTCGATCGTCGAAGGCTACCAGTCGGTCGAGCCGCTACGCATCGGCGAATTGTGGGCGCTGCCATCGTTCATGCGCTTCGTGCTCGCGGAGAATCTGCGCCGGATCTCGCTGCGCGTCGACCGCGCGCGCGAGATGCGCCGCATCGCCAACGAAACCGCCGACCGGCTGCGGGCCGGCGATGCCCATGGCAATCAGGAGGCTTTGCTTGCCGCCTATGCAATGCATGCGCGCGACGCCTCCTTCGCCACGCAATTGCTCTACCGGCTGCGCGATGGGTCGCAGAGCGCCGGCACGGCGCTGATGTGGCTCGAGCGCGAGCTCGAAAAGCACGGCAGCGATGCCGAGGAAATCACGCTGACCGAGCACCAGACGCTGGCCAGCGGCAATGTCACGATGGGCAACATCATCCGCGGCCTGCGGCTGATCAACGACATCGACTGGACGGAGTGGTTCGAATCGGTCAGCCAGGTCGATGCGCTGCTGCGCGCGTCCTCGGACTTCGCCGCCCTCGATTTCCCGTCGCGCGACCAGTATCGCGCGACGATCGAACTGCTGGCGCGCCGGTCCGGATTGTCCGAATACGAGGTGACGGAGCGCGCGGTCGGCCTGTCGAAAGTCGCGGGGGAAATGCGTCCCGCGGCCGAAGGCGAAGCGCCCCGACCGCATGATTCCAGAACCGATCTCGGCTTCTTCCTGATCGGCGCGCGCAGCGTCGAGCTGGAAGAGGCGATCGGCTACAAGCCTACGGTCGGCCAGCGCCTGCTGCGCGGCTACCGCAAGACCGGCTGGTTCGGCATCGCCGTGCCGGTGGCGGCGCTGACGGTTCTTTTCCTGCTCCTGGCGATGGTCGCGCTGCGCGGCGCGGATCTGTCGCCCGCGGCAATCGTCGTGCTGCTCGTGCTGTTCTCGTTTCCCGCGGTCGACGGAGCGGTCGGTCTTTTCAACACGCTGATGCTGCTCTTCATCGCGCCGGTCCGGCTGGTCGGCTACGAATACAAGGAGGGGGTGCCCGCCGAGGCCTGCACCCTGGTGGTGGTGCCGACGCTGATCGGCTCGCGCGGCGAGATCGAGGAGATGGTGCGCCGCCTCGAGGTGCACTACCTCGCCAATCTGGGCGGCGAGCTCTATTACGCGCTGCTCTCCGACTGGCCGGATAGCCAGGACGAGCGCACCGAGGTCGACCTCGAACTCCTGAATTTCGCCAAGGCGGAGATCGCCGCGCTCAATACGCGCCATCCGCCGGGCCGCGCCAAGCGCTTCCATCTGCTGCACCGCCGGCGTCTCTACAACGAGGCCGAAGGCGTCTGGATGGGCTGGGAGCGCAAGCGCGGCAAGCTGAACGAGCTCGACCTGCTGCTGCGCGGCGATCCCGATACGACCTTCCTGCCGGTCGACGACGCGCTGCCGTCGGGTGTCGTCCATGTGCTGACGCTCGACGCCGACACGCGGCTGACGCGCGACGCCGCCGTCAAGCTGTCGGGCAAGCTCAGCCATCCGCTCAACCGCCCGGTGCTCGGGCCGGACGGCAAGACGGTCGTCGCCGGCTACGGCGTGCTGCAGCCGCGCGTCACGCCGTCGCTGACGACCGGCGACGAGGCGTCGTTCTTCCAGCGCGTCTTTTCGTCCAATCGCGGCCTCGACCCCTACGTCTTCGCGGTCTCCGACCTCTACCAGGACGTCTTCGACGAGGGCACGTTCACCGGCAAGGGCATCTATCACGTCGATGCGATGGAAGCGGCGCTCGCCGGGCGAATCCCCGAGAACGCCGTGCTCAGCCATGATCTGCTGGAGGGCGCGTTCGCCCGCGCCGCACTGGTCACCGACATCGAACTGGTCGAGGACTATCCGGCGCACTACGCGGTCGACGCCTCGCGCCACCATCGCTGGGCGCGCGGCGACTGGCAGCTTCTGCCCTACATCTTCGATCCGCGCTCCGGCGTGCCGGGCATTTCGCGGTGGAAGATGCTCGACAATCTCCGCCGCACGATGACGCCGATCTTCTGGGTCGCCGCGGCAATCGCGGCCTGGACGCTGATGCCGTTCGTTCCGGCGACGCAATGGCTGATGGTGCTGGTTGTCACGCTGTTCGTCGCGCCGACGCTCGACCTCGTGCGCTCCATCGTGCCGAAGAGCACGCAGACCACCTTGCGCGGGCATGTCGCCGCCTTCGTGCGCGATTTCGCCAACGGCACGGCGCAGGTGGCGCTGCGCGTCATGCTGCTCGGCCACATCGCCTGGATGATGGGTGACGCCATCCTGCGCACCCTGCACCGCCTGTTCATCAGCCGCCGCCACATGCTCGAATGGCGCACGGCCTCGCAGGTGCAGCGCAACCAGTCCGACGACGTCGCGTCCTACTACCGCTTCATGTGGGGCTCGCTGGTCGTCGCCGCGCTGGCGGTCGGCATGCCGACCGCCTCCGGATCGACCGGCGTTTTTCTTGGTCTGCTGTTCGCCGCGATGTGGGCGACCGCTCCGGCCTTTGCCTGGATCGTCAGCCGCTCGGCCGAAACCTCCGACAAGCTGGAGGTCACGCCGTCCGACCGCGAGGCGCTGCGGCGCACCGCGCGTCGCACCTGGCGCTATTTCGAGGATTTCGTCACCGCCGAGCACAACATGTTGCCGCCGGACAATTTCCAGGAAACGCCTGCGCCCGTCGTGGCGCACCGCACCTCGCCGACCAATATCGGCATGTATCTCCTCTCGGTCATCTCGGCGCGCGACTTCGGCTGGATCGGCATGAGCGACGCCATCGACCGCGTCTCGGCGACGCTGGCGACCGTCGGCCGGCTCGAGACCTATCGCGGCCACCTGCTCAACTGGTACGACACGCAGACGCTGAAGCCGCTCTATCCGCGCTACCTTTCGAGCGTCGACAGCGGCAATCTCGCCGGCCATCTCATCGCCATCTCGAGCGCGTTCGAGGAGTGGGCGGAGGCGCCGGCGGCCTTCATGCATGGCGATTTCGACGGCATCCTGGATTCCGTCGGCGTGCTGGAGGAGAGTCTGGCCGAGCTGCCCGACGACAGGCGCCAGCTGCGCCCGCTGCGCCAGCGCCTCGGGGAGCGGATCGCCGGCATGCGGCGCGCCGTCGAATCGATCAAGGGCCAGCCGGAGACGGCGCCGATCCGCACGCTCAACCTGGCGGTGCACTCCGCGGAGATCGCCAAGTTCGCCCGCGCGCTCGACCAGGAGACCCAGTCGGCGGCAAGCGAGGTCCTCGCCGGCTGGGCGACGCGCCTGCAGGCATGTTGCGAGGCGCATATCGCGGACGCGCATTTCGACGGCGCCAATCTCGACCATCTGCGCTTCCGCCTGCGCGAGACGGCCCGGCTCGCCCGCACCATCGCCTTCCAGATGGATTTCTCCTTCCTGATGCGGGCCGACCGCAAGCTGCTGTCGATCGGCTACCGCATCGACGACCATCAGCTCGACGAAAGCTGCTACGACCTGCTCGCCTCCGAGGCGCGGCTGGCGAGCTTGTTCGCCATCGCCAAGGGCGACATCCCGACCGAGCACTGGTTCCGGCTCGGCCGCCCGATCGTCGAGATCGGCTATCGCGGCGCGTTGATGTCGTGGTCGGGCTCGATGTTCGAATATCTGATGCCGCCGCTCGTCATGAAGGAGCCGGAGGGCGGCATCCTGAACCAGACCAGCAAGCTGATCATCCGCCGGCAGATCGCCTACGGGCGCTCCAAACAGATCCCCTGGGGCATCTCGGAAGCCGCCTACAATGCGCGCGACGTCGAGATGACTTACCAGTACACCAATTTCGGCGTGCCCGGCCTGGGATTGAAGCGGGGCCTGGCGCAGAACACCGTGATCGCGCCCTATGCGACGATCCTGGCAAGCCAGTTCGTGCCGGCCGCGGCGGTCGCCAATCTGAAGCGGCTCGCCGACATCGGCGCGCTCGGCGCCTATGGCTTCTACGACGCCGTCGACTATACGCCGGCGCGCGTGCCGGTCGGGCGCGACTGCGCGGTGGTGCGCAACTATTTCGCGCATCACCAGGGCATGTCGATCGTCGCGGTCGGCAATGTCGTGCACGAGGGCCGCATGCGCGACCGCTTCCACCGCGATCCGGTGATCGAAGCGGCCGAACTCCTGCTGCAGGAGAAGGCGCCGCGCGACATTCCCGTCGCCACCGTCCGCTCCGAGCCGCCCGAGCGCGACAAGGTCGTCGTCGTGGTCACCGGCCCGGACATGCGCCGGACCGTCGCGCCGGCGCATGCGCCGCGCGCCGTCAACGTGCTGTCGAACGGCCACTACTCGATCATGGTCACGGCCACCGGCGGCGGCTACAGCCGCTTCGACGACCTGTCGGTGACGCGCTGGCAGCCCGATCCCGTCGAGGACCGGCTCGGCACCTACCTGTTCCTGCGCGACAGCGAAACCGGCGAGTGGTGGTCGGCGACGACCGCGCCGAAACAGGCGCTGGGCGAGCGCGCGGAGGCGCTGTTCACCGACGACAAGGCGACATTCCTCAAGACGGTGGGCAATCTGCGCACCGAGGTCGAATGCGTCGTCGCGTCGGAGGCCAATGGCGAATGCCGGCGCATCACGATCTACAATGACGGCCGCGCCGAGCGTCACATCGAGGTTACCTCCTTCGCCGAACTGGTGCTGGCGCCCGAAGCGTCGGACAGCGCCCATCCGGCGTTCTCGAAGATGTTCGTCAAGACCGAGATCGATGCGGCGCGCGGCGCCATCTTCGCCGAGCGACGCAAGCGGGCGCCCGGCGACCGCGGCAGCGCGGTCGTCCATTTCATGACGGCGGGTACCAAGCATGCGGGCGAGATCGAGGCCGAGACCGACCGGCGCGCCTTCATCGGCCGCGGCAGGTCGCTCGCCGACCCGGCCGCGATGCAGCCGCACGCAAGGCTCGCCGGCCATGACGGCTTCGTCCTCGACCCGATCGTCTCGCTCCGCCGACGCGTGCGGATCCCGGCCAACAAGAAGGTCAGCCTGACCTTCTGGACCATCGCCGGAACCGCGCGCCCCGAACTCGAGGACGCGATGGCGCGGCTCGACCATCCGGAGAGCTTCGCGCGGCAAGGGATGCACGCCTGGACGCGGTCGCAGGTGCAGACGCGCCATGTCGGCCTGACGCTCGCGGAAGCCGCCAGCGTGCAGAAACTGGCGAGCTTCCTGCTCTATCCGGACGCCGCGCTTCGCGGGGCGCCGGAAGCGATCGCTGCGGGTCTCGGCGCGCAGTCGGCGCTCTGGCCGATGGCGATTTCGGGCGATTTCCCGATCTTCGCGCTGCGCATCTCGGATATCGTCGATCTCGAAATCGTCGCCAAGGGATTGCGCATGCAGGAATACCTGCGCGCGCGCGGCCTGGTGGTCGATTTCGTCGTCGTCAACGAGCAGGCGTCCTCCTATGTGCAGGACCTGCAGGCGGCGATCGACGCGCTGTGCGAGAACAGCCGCCTGCGCGGCGGCGAATCCGGTCCGCGGCAGCATATCTTCGCGGTGCGCCGCGATCTGATGGACGAGCGCTCCTACCGCACGCTGCTGTCCTCGGCACGCGTGCTGCTGCATAGCCGAAACGGCAAGATCGAGGACCAGATCGAGCGGGCCGTGGCGCAGGATATGTCGGCAAATGCGGGCGCCGACGTCCGGCTTTCCAGCCGCGACCTGCCGCCGCTGCCCGCCTCGGCGCTGGCGAATTTCACCCCCCGGCGACCGGCGAGCGGCGACGGGCTGGACTTCTGGAACGGCTTCGGCGGCTTTGCCGACGGCGGGAAAAGCTATGTCGTGCGTTTCGGCGCCGCCAATGCGACGCCGCAGCCCTGGGTCAACATCATCGCCAATCCGGCCTTCGGCTTCCACGTCTCGGCCGAGGGCGCGGCCTTCACCTGGAGCCGCAACAGCCGGGACTTCCAGCTGACGCCCTGGACCAACGATCCGGTCGTCAACCGGCCGGGCGAGGCGCTCTACATCCGCGATCTCGACTCGGGCGCGATCTTCTCGCCGTTCGCCTGCATCCCGGGCAGCGGCACGACGCGGCACGAAGCGCGGCACGGCCAGGGGTTCAGCAGCTTTTCGGCGCGCCACGAAGCGCTGACGGCCGACGCGACGATGCTGGTCGATCCCGTCGATCCCGTCCGGATCACCCGCCTGCGGCTGAAGAACCACGGCCACAACCCGGTCCGGCTGCGCGTCTATGCCTATGCCGAATGGGTCCTGGGCAACAGCCGCGCCAAAACCGTCCCGGTGATCGTGCCGACCTTCGACGCCGAGACCGGCACGCTCTTGGCGCGCAATCCCTACAGCCTGGAATTCGGCGAGCGGGTCGCCTTCCTGGCTTCGGACCGGCCGGCGCAGTCGGTGACCGCCGACCGCCAGGAGTTTCTCGGCGTCTCCGGTTCGGTCGCAATGCCCGGCGCCGTCGCGCGCGGCGCGGCGCTGTCGGGCACGGTCGAGGCCGGCCGCGACATCTGCGCGACGATGGCGCGCGATGTCGTCATCGCGTCCGGCGAGGAAGCCGACCTGTTCTTCCTGATGGGCGACGCGACCTCGGCCGAGGACGCCGGCGCGCTCGTGCTGCGTCACCGCGAGCGCGACTTCGAGCAGCGGCTGGCGGAAAACGATGCCGCCTGGCGCGGCTTCCTCGATACGCTGCAGGTCGAGACGCCGGACAAGTCGCTCGACGCCATGGTCAACCACTGGCTGCCCTACCAGGCGCTCGCCTGCCGCATCCGCGCGCGGGCGGGCTTCTACCAGGCGAGCGGGGCGTTCGGCTTCCGCGACCAGTTGCAGGACACGATGGCGCTCCTGCTGCACGATCCGAAGCTGGCGCGCGCGCAGATCGTCAACGCCGCAAGCCGGCAGTTCGCCGAGGGCGACGTGCAGCACTGGTGGCTGCCGCGCAGCGGCGCCGGCGTCCGCACCATGATCTCCGACGACGTCGTCTGGCTCGCCTACAGCGTGGCGCATTTCGTCAAGGTGACCGGCGACCGGTCGATCCTCGACGAGCAGCTTCCCTTCATCCTCGGCGACGTGCTGAAGCCCGGCGAACACGATGCCTTCTTCACGCCGGAAATTTCCAAGGAAAAGAAGCCGGTCTACGAGCATTGCGCCCGCGCCCTCGACCTCGCGGTGGAGCGCAGCGCCGCGTCCGGCCTGCCTTTGATCCTCGGCGGCGACTGGAACGACGGCATGAACCGGGTTGGCGAGGCAGGCAGGGGCGAGAGCGTCTGGCTCGGCTGGTTCCTGCTGAAGACCATCCACGACGTCGCGCCGCTCGCCGCCGAGCGGGGCGATGCCGCGCGGACGGCGCGCTGGCTGGCGCATGCCGAGCGGCTCAAGGGCGCGCTCGAAAGCACGGGCTGGGACGGCGACTGGTATCGCCGCGGCTCGTTCGACGATGGCACGCCGCTCGGCTCGGCCTCCGTCGACGAATGCCGCATCGATTCGATCGCGCAATCCTGGAGCGTGCTCTCCGGGCAGGGCGACAAGGAGAAGTCGCGCCAGGCGATGGCCTCTGCCGACGCCATGCTGGTCGATGCGGATTTGCAGATCGTAAGGCTGTTCACGCCGCCTTTCGAGCACACCGACAAGGACCCCGGCTACATCAAGGCCTATCCGCCCGGCGTGCGCGAGAATGGCGGCCAGTACACCCACGCAGCCGCGTGGTTCGTCATCGCCCTCGCCGAACTCGGCCTCGCCGACGAGGCGCACCGCTGCTTCCGGATGCTGAACCCGATCAACCACGCGCTCGACCGCGAGGCGGCGGAACGCTACCGGGTCGAGCCCTATGTGGTTGCCGCCGACATCTATTCTGAAGGGCCGCTCGCGGGGAGGGGCGGCTGGACCTGGTATACCGGCTCGGCCGGCTGGCTCTACCGCGCCGCGGTGGAAGGCATTCTCGGCATTTCGAAGGAAGGCAACCGGCTGCGCATCCGACCGGTGCTGCCGTCGGACTGGGGCGGCTACGCCGCGAACATGGTGCTCGGCGAAACGAAGCTGCGCATAGAGGTCGTGGTCGACGACGAAATCCGCAGTCCGTCGATGGAGATCGACGGCGCCGCCGTCGAGGACGACCGTGTCCCGCTTGATCGCAAGGGCGCGGTGCATGTCCTGCTCCGCGTTCCGCGCATCGCGCGGGCCGACGCAGACGGCAAACAGCCCGCAAGCGCGTGAGGCCGCAAGCTCCCGAATATTCCTGACCCGTCGAAAAGAGCATCTGCAAAGCCACGCACTGTCCAACGGCGCGGATGCACTCGTGCATGGCGGCAATCGAGCATGACGGGCGGCCGGTGGCGCGCTAGCATCCGGATCTCATGGGAGGCGGCCGGATGGATAGCAGCACAGTCGCGGACGTTCATCAGCAGCCGAAGCGCGAGCGCAGCGGCCGCGATGCCAGGCGCGAACAACGCTCGCATGGCACGCGCGGCCTCGGGCGACCCTACATCCTGCGCAACATCCCGACCTACGACATCCTCGGCGAGGAAAACCTCATCCGGATCGAGGCGACGGCGGACCGGATCCTCGCCGAGATCGGCATCGAGTTCCGCGACGACCCCGTCTCGCTCGACCACTGGCGGAGGGCCGGCGCGACGGTCGATGGCGTGCTGGTCAGGTTCGAGCCGGGCCTGCTGCGGGAAGTCCTCAAGACCGCGCCGTCCTCGTTCGTCCAACATGCGCGCAATCCGGCGGCCTCCGTCGAGATCGGCGGCAAGTCCGTGGTCTTCTCTCCGGCCTACGGCTCGCCCTTCGTCATGGACCTGGACAAGGGCCGGCGCTACGGCACGATCGAGGACTTTTCCAATTTCGTGAAGCTGGCGCAGGCCTCGCCCTGGCTGCACCATTCCGGCGGCACGATCTGCGAGCCGGTCGACGTGCCGGTCAACAAGCGCCATCTCGACATGGTCTATGCCCACATCAAATATTCCGACCGCGGCTTCATGGGCTCGGTGACATCGGAGGCGCGCGCCGAGGATTCGATCGCCATGGCGCGCATTCTCTTCGGGGAGGATTTTGTCGACCGGAACTGCGTGATCCTGGGTAATGTCAACGTCAGCTCGCCGCTGGTCTGGGACGGGACCATGACCAATGCGCTCCGGGCCTATGCCCGCGCCAACCAGGCGGCCGTCATCGTGCC
>JAUYMV010000053.1 GCA_030698645.1 Mesorhizobium sp. | reverse complement strand
GGCCGCTCGTCTCGCGACGGTCGCGCTGCCCCTTACCCGGCTTCCGCTTCGCTCGGCCACCCTCTCCCGGCAACCGGGGCGAGGGGGATGGCCGCGCGCAGCGCCAGGGACCCTTTCACATGCAATCCTCCCTCCGCACCGAGAACCTGACGATCCGCTTCGGCGGGCACGCCGCCGTGAACAGCGTCTCGGCGGCGTTCAAGCCGGGCGAGCTCACCGTCATCGTCGGCCCGAACGGCGCCGGCAAGACGACCTGGTTCAACCTGGTCTCGGGCCAGTTGACGCCGACCTCCGGACGGATCTTCAAGGGCGAGCGCGACATCACCGGGATGTCGCCATCCGCCCGCGCCAAGGCCGGCATCGGCAGGGCCTTCCAGCTCACCAATTTGTTTCCCAAGCTCACCGTGCGCGAAAACATCCGCCTCGTCGTGCAGGCGCGCGCCGGCAAGGGACCCGACGTTTTCCACCGCGCCGCCGCGCTGACCGACGTGGTCGACGAGACCGAGGCGCATTTGACGGCAAGCCGCCTGGCCGATGTCGCCGAGCTGCCCGCTTCCGCGCTGCCGCATGGCGACCAGCGCAAGCTCGAAGTCGCCATGCTGATCGCCATGCGGCCCGACATTTTCATGTTCGACGAGCCGACCGCCGGCATGTCGGCGGGCGAAGCGCCGGCGATCCTCGATCTCATCGCCGGCATCAAGGCGGATGCAGCCAAGACCATCCTGCTCGTCGAGCACAAGATGGACGTCGTCCGCGCGCTCGCCGACCGCATCATCGTGCTGCACAACGGCGAACTGGTCGCCGACGGGCGTCCAGACGAGGTGATGGCGCTGCCGATAGTGCGCGAGATCTATCTCGGCGTCGGCGCCGAGGAGGTCGCATGACCGCGATCCTGCGCCTCGACGACGTCCACACCGACATCGCGCAGTATCGCGTCCTGCACGGCGTCTTGCTCGACGTGCCGGAAGGCGGCGTGCACGTCCTGCTCGGGCGCAACGGCGCCGGCAAGACGACCACGCTGCGCACCGTCATGGGCCTCTGGCGGACGCGCAAGGGCGCCATCGTGTTCCGCCACCACGACATCACCGCCATGCGCACGCCCGACATCGCCCGACTCGGCATCGCCTACGTTCCGGAGAACATGGGCATCTTCGGCGGCCTGACCGTCGAGGAGAACATGCGCCTGGCGACCGCCACAGGCGCCTTCGACAAGAACCGCCTGGCCCGCATCTTCGCGCTCTTCCCGGCGATCGAAAAATTCTGGACCACGCAGGCCTACGCGCTTTCCGGCGGCCAGAAGCAGATGCTGGCGATTTCGCGCGCCATCGTCGAGAGGCGCGACCTGATCCTGATCGACGAGCCGACCAAGGGCCTGGCGCCTGCTATCATCCGCAACATGATCGACGCCTTCCGCGACATCGCGCAGGAGACGACGATCCTGCTGGTCGAGCAGAACTTCCTGTTCGCCAAGGCCCTTGGCCGGGGCGTGTCCGTCATCGACGACGGCCGCATCATTCACCGCGGCCCGATGGCGGACCTCGCCGCCGACGCGGACTTGCAGACGCGCCTGCTCAGCCTGTCAGCGGAGGCGCATTGATGCATCGGCAGCAGCTTGCCACCACGATAGACCGCGTCGGCGGCGTCTACCTTCTCCCCCTAGCCCTGGCGGCGATCGCGCTCCTCTTCATCGCGCCCTCGACCTGGGCGACGCTCACTGTCGCCGGCCTCGCGATGGGCATGATGATCTTCCTGATGGCGTCCGGCCTGTCGCTCATCTTCGGGCTGATGGACGTGCTGAATTTCGGCCATTCGGCCTTCGTCTCCTTCGGCGCCTTCATCGCGGCGAGCGTGCTCGCCGCACTCGGCGCCTGGCTCGCCGGCGACAGCGTCGTCTTCAACATGCTCGCGCTCTTCGCGGCGATCGGCGCGGCGACGGCTTTCGGAGCGGTGGCCGGCTGGGCCTTCGAGCGCGTCATCGTCAAGCCGGTCTACAAGGATCATCTGCGCCAGATCCTCATCACCATGGGCGCGCTGATCGTCGCGGAACAGCTGATCCTAGTCATCTGGGGCGGCGTGCCGATCCCCGTCGCGCGACCGAGAATCCTCACCGGTTCGCTCATCGTCGGCGACGTGTCGATCGAGATCTACCGCATCTTCGCCTTCCTGCTCGGGCTTGCCGTCTACGTGGCGCTCCACCTCACCTTGAACCGCACCCGTCTCGGCCTGCTGATCCGCGCCGGCGTCGAGAATCGCGAGATGGTCGAGGCGCTCGGCTTCCGAATCGACCGCCTGTTCATAGGCGTCTTCATGGCAGGCTCGGCGCTCGCCGCCATGGGCGGCGCGATGTGGGCCGGCTACCAGGGCATGATCAACCCGGCGCTCGGCTCCGAACTGATGATCCTCGTCTTCATCGTCGTCATCATCGGCGGTCTCGGATCCATCCAGGGCTCGCTGCTCGGTGCCATCCTTGTCGGCCTGATGGCCAACTACGTCGCCTTCCTGATGCCTAAAATGTCGCTGGCATCGAACATGCTCCTGATGATGGCGATCCTGCTGTGGCGCCCGTACGGACTGAAGCCGGCGGTGAAGGGATGACTATTTTTACGAACGCCGCGAGCACCCCCTCACCGGTTCGCTGCGCGAACCACCTCTCCCCCCTGCCGGGGGAGAGGAACCGCCAATCGCCGAAGCTGCATTTCCTCGCTGATCCGCCGAAGCTGCGTTTCCTCGCCCCCACGAAGTGGGGGAGAGGTGCCGAGCTCGGCGGCGAAGCCGCCGTAAGCGAGGCGGTGAGGGGGCCTGGCGCGACCCTTGAGGAAAACGCCAATGGCTGACGCAATCCGGCAATCGACCGCAGCCTCAGTCCGCGCGCGCGTCCCGACCGGCCGCCTCGTCGTCTATGCGGCCGTCTTCGCGATCGGCCTGTGCCTCGCCTTCGCGCCGTTCCTGTTCCCGGACGTCCGCGCCCAGGAGGTCGCCGCGCGCATCTGCATCTTCATCGTGCTCGTCGCCAGCTACGACCTGCTGATCGGCTACACCGGCATCGTCTCGTTTGCGCATACCATGTTCTTCGGCCTCGGCGCCTACGGCACGGCGATCGCCCTGAAGGGCATGGGCCCGGGCTGGGATGCGGTGCTCATCGGCGGCGGGGCGGGTGTGCTGGCGGCCTTCGTGCTGGCCGTGCTGATCGGGCTCCTGTCGCTGCGCGTCAAGGCGATCTTCTTCGCCATGGTCACGCTGGCGGCGGCCTCGGTGATGCTGGTGCTGGCCAGCCAGCTCTCGGAATACACCGGCGGCGAGGACGGCATCACCTACCAGGCGCCAGAGCTGTTCAATGCCGCGACCAGGCTCTTCACTGACGCCGACGGCAAGGTGGTGCGGCTCTTCGGCGTCGC
>JAUYMV010000343.1 GCA_030698645.1 Mesorhizobium sp. | reverse complement strand
AACAGCTCGTCGAGATAGCCCATGGTCCCTCCCGTCCGCGAACTTGTGCCGGAACATCCGGATGCCGCGTTGACAACATACCGGGTAGTATGTTCATCATTTCACCGTCCGTAAAGACCCGGCGGCGAAACAGCCGTGCAGAAAGGTCAAACCGGAAAGGGAGGTCATGGTACTGGTGGAGCTCGGCGCAAGCGAGCCGTCGGCAGACAATTCGCGGCTCGATATCTTGAGCGCGGCGGCGGACTGCTTCATGGAGCGTGGCTACGGAGCGACGTCGATCGACGATGTCGCCCGGCGCCTGCGCGCGACGAAGGGCCGGATCTACCACCACTTCCCCTCCAAGGCGGATCTCTTCGCGCAGATCTTCCGCACCGGGATGGACCTGAACTACGAGGCGCTCGCCCCGATCCGTTCCATGCCCGGCAAGGCAATCGAGCGCTGGACGCGGCTGGCGCGCGCCCACACGATGCAGATGATCAAGGCGAAGCCGTTCCAGCGCGTCGTCTGGGAAGGCGTGGAGATGCATCTGCGCGGCTCGACGACGCCCGAACAGCGAAACGTGCTCAGCGAACTGATCGAATACCGGACCCGTTATGGCGACATCTTTCGCAACGAGATCGCGCAGGCGCGGGCGGACGGCGACATGCAGTTCGAGAATCTGAGCATTGCCAACCAGATCGCGCTGATGACGCTGAACTCGCCGATCTTCTGGTATTCGCGGCGGCCGGGCGAGGCGGATCGCGATACCGAGAACATCGTCGAACAGGTCGTCGGGTTTGCGCTGCGCGGCCTCAATGGAAAGACAGGATAAGATGGGCGACATGAATCTTGGCATGACCGACAAGGTGCGACCGCTCCACGAGCGCGTCGCGAAGATGGTGCGCGAGGAGATCATGCCGCTCGACGAGGAGTTCCTGGCTGAGGTCGGCAAGGACGGCGGCGATCGCTGGGTCTACACGGCGCGGCAGACGGAAATTCTCGAAGGCTTGAAGGCCAAGGCGCGCGAGCGCGGCCTGTGGAATTTCTGGCTGACCGGCTCGGACAAGGGCTACGGCCTGACGACGGTCGAATATGCCTATCTCGCCGAAGAGATGGGCAAGGCGCATCTCGGCGCCGAGACATTCAACTGCTCGGCGCCCGACACCGGCAACATGGAGGTGCTGGAGCGCTACGGCTCCGAGGACCACAAGGAGCGCTGGCTGAAGCCGCTGCTCGACGGCCAGATCCGCTCGGCGTTCCTGATGACCGAGCCGGACGTCGCGTCGTCGGATGCGACCAACATCGCCATGCGCTGTGAACGCGACGGCGACGACTATGTGCTGAACGGCGAGAAGTGGTGGTCGTCCGGCGCCGGCGATCCGCGATGCGCGATCTACATCGTGATGGTAAGGACGCCGAGCGACGGGCCGAAGCACAAGCAGCATTCGATGATCCTGGTGCCGGCGGACACGCCGGGCGTGGCGAAGCTGCGCGCCATGACAGTCTATGGCGATGACGACGCGCCGCACGGGCACATGCATCTCCGCCTCACGAATGCGCGCGTGCCGGTCTCGAACCTGCTGCTCGGAGAGGGTCGCGGATTCGAGATATCACAGGGGCGTCTCGGACCCGGCCGGATTCACCATTGCATGCGCGCCATCGGCCAGGCGGAGATGGCGCTCGAACTGATGTGCAAGCGCTCGATGCGTCGCGAGGCCTTCGGCCAGCCCCTGGCCAAGCTTGGCGCCAACTACGACATCATCGCGGAGTCGCGCATGGAGATCGAGATGGCGCGGCTGCTCTGCCTGAAGGCCGCCTGGATGATGGA
>JAUYMV010000336.1 GCA_030698645.1 Mesorhizobium sp. | reverse complement strand
ATGCCTTCGCGCTGCATTTTCTTCTTGAGCGCGCGGAGCGCCTGGTCAACATTATTGTCGCGGACGAGTACCTGCACGGTCGATCCTGTATATCGGTTTCGGTCATCTGGCATCCATGTCGACGAATGCCTGCGCGGCGGCGGGCCGTCGCGAATTGGCGCGGCTGTTAGCAGAACACCCGGCTCTTGTCGAGAGACGATGCGAAATGGCTGACGGGCGCGTTTCGGGGTGGACTTCGCGGGCCGCAGTCCCTATCCCGCACCCTCCGCGCGCAATGTCCCGAAATCCTTCCGGAGCTTCCCATGCGACCCATCTTCGGTGGCATCGATTTCGGCACATCGAACTCCACCGTCGGCATCGCGGAGGACGGCCGCGCGCGCCTGGTGGCGCTGGAGGGTGAACATGTCACCATGCCGAGCGCCGTGTTCTTCAACTTCGAGGACGACCGGACCTATTTCGGCCGGCGCGCGATCGAAGACTACACGCTGAACTCGGAAGGACGGCTGCTCAGGGCGCTGAAGAGCGTGCTCGGCACGGCGCTGATTCACGAGAAGACGCGCATCAAGGCGCGCTCGATGATGTTCTCGGACATCATCGGTACGTTCGTCGGGCATCTGAAGACCAGGCTCGACGCGGCGACCGGCGGCGATACGGAGAGCGTGGTGCTTGGCCGGCCGGTGCATTTCGTCGATGGCGACGAGGTCGCCGACCGCGCCGCCGAGGGCGAGCTCGAGAAGGCGGCGCGCGCGCAGGGGTTTCGCCACATCGCCTTCCAGTTCGAGCCGATCGCCGCCGCGCTCGACTACGAGCAGGGTGTGTCGCGCGAGGAACTGGCGCTGATCGTCGACATCGGCGGCGGCACGTCGGACTTTTCCATCGTCAGGGTGTCGCCCGAAGGCGCGCGGCGGGCCGACCGCAAGGGCGACGTGCTGGCCAATACCGGCGTTCATGTCGGCGGCACGGATTTCGACCGGCTGCTGAGCGTCGCGCAGGTGATGCCGCAGCTCGGCCATGGCACGCCGACAAAGGACGGCAAGCGCAACCTGCCGGTGTCCTATTTCTTCGACCTCGCCACCTGGCAGAGGATCAATTCGCTCTACACCAACCGAGCGATGGTCGATCTGCGCCAGATC
>JAUYMV010000328.1 GCA_030698645.1 Mesorhizobium sp. | reverse complement strand
ACCCCAGTCGCGGCCTTTCACCCAGCCATATTGCTTCAGATAGTTGGCGATCGAGGCCAGCGTGTCGGGCACCGACGTCCAGATGTCGTCCCGGCCGTCGCCGTCGAAATCCGCCGCATTGGCCAGATACGAGGTCGGCATGAACTGCGGCTGACCCATTGCGCCGGCCCACGACGACTTCATCTGCGACCGCGTTGCCAGCCCCTTTTCGACGATCTGGAGCGCGGCGATGACTTCCTTGCGGAACATGTCCTTGCGGGTGGCGAGGAAGGCCTTGGTGCCGAGGACCTCGAAGGCGTCATACGGGATCTTCGCCGTGCCGAAGCCCGATTCACGGCCCCAGATAGCGAGCACGATGCCCGGCGGAACGCCGTAGCGCTGTTCGACGGCTTTCAGGGTCCTCGCATGCGCGGCCAGCCGCGCGCGGCCACCGGCTGTTACCCCGCCCACCGTCTTTTCGGCGAAGTAGTTCCCGGGCGAGCCGAATTCAGCCTGGTGCTGTTTTTTCGGCGGCTTGGGCTTTTCGCCCGGCATGACGAGATCCGGCAACTTCAGGTTTGGCGTGACGCCGTCGAAGGCCGCGTCGAAGGTCTTGCGTGACACGCCTTGCGCTTGCGCCTCAGGCCACAGGTCGGATTCCAGCCAGACGCGGAACTGCTCTGAAACCGACGCCGCGGACGCCGGGGCGAGACTCAGCCATACCATTCCAGCGACGAGCCCGGCCCCCAGCAGCCGTGACATCCATGCAAGTATTCTCGCGATCATGGCCGCATGATCGACACGCATTGCGTCAAAACGCTGTCCGCGACTTCAGCGCCGCGGTCAGCGTGCCCTCGTCGAGATAGTCGAGTTCGCCGCCGACCGGCACGCCATGGGCCAGCCGGGTGACCTTGACCCCGAGTCCGGCCAGTTGGTCCGTGATGTAGTGCGCCGTGGTCTGCCCTTCCATCGTGGCGTTGACGGCGAGAATCACCTCCAGCACGCCGCCGGCCGCCACGCGCGACACGAGGCTGGAAATCGTCAGATCGTCCGGCCCGACGCCGTCAAGCGGCGAGAGCGTGCCGCCCAGCACGTGGAAACGCGCATTGGCGACGCCCGCGCGCTCCAGCGCCCAGAGATCCGCGACATCCTCCACCACGATGATGGTCGTGCCGTCGCGGCGCGGATCCGAGCAGATCATGCAGGGGTCCGACGTGTCGACATTGCCGCAGATCGAGCAGATGCGCACCTTTTCGACCGCCTCGCCCATGGCGGCGGCGAGCGGGGCCAGAAGCTGGTCCTTTTTCTTGATCAGATGTAGCGCCGCGCGCCGCGCCGAGCGCGGCCCAAGCCCCGGCACCTTGGCGAGGAGCTGGATCAGGCGCTCGATTTCGGGACCGGCGATTCGCTTGGACGACATGCGGGGAGATTTAGACGGGATTGGCGGGGTTGGGTAGCTGCGCGCAGCTCCTGCTCGATCATTGCCTGAGCGCGGCTGCAAGCGCCGGACCATTCGCGCCCAGGCGGCGCAGCCCGCCGAGCCGTTCTATGCCGCAGCCGGGTTCGTGATGATTCCCGCGATCCAGGCGGTCCTGGGCGAAGCCATAGCGCGGCCGGCAATCAACAAGCAGCGGCGCCTGCCCTGAGGCAGGCCTACCTAGAACGGCAACTTCATGCCGGGCGGGATCGGCAGGCCGGCGGTGAGTTCGCGCGTCTTGTCCTGCATCAGGGCATCAACCTTCGCCTTGGCGTCATTGTGCGCGGCGACGATCAGATCCTCGAGGATTTCGCTTTCCTCGGGCTTGGCGAGCGACGGATCGATGCGAATCGACTTGAGATCGCCCTTGCCAGACAATGTCACGCGGACAAGTCCGCCACCGGACTGGCCGGTCGCCTCGATCTGCGTCATCTCCTCCTGCATGGCCTGGAGCTTGGCCTGCATTTCCTTCGCCTTGCCCATCAATCCGAGCAGATCCTTCATCGTCCTTGTCCTTTCAATCGTTCTCGTCGTCGGGATCAACCGGAGCGTCGAGGCCCGGTTCCGGGGCCGGGGTCAAGTCCATGTCGGCATCGCCAGCGGCGTCGGGGATTCGGATGTCGATGATCCTGGCGCCTGGAAAGCGGCTGAGAATCGCGGCAACCGCCGGATCGGCGCGCGCGTCGCTCATCTGGGTTTCGCGGCGGCTGGATTCCTCTTCGGCGAGCGTCGCGCCCCCCTTTTCGCGCGACACCGTGACCATCCAGCGGCGTCCGGTCCAGGCCTTCAGCTTGTCCCCGATCTGGCCCGCCAGGTCACGTGGCGCATCGTCGGTGAGGCCGATCTCGAGCATGCCCGGTTCGATGCGCACGAGACGGACATGGCGGCGAACGAGCGCCTTGAAGGCGGCGTCGCGATTGGCGGTCGCCAGATTGGCGATGTCGGCGAGCGAGCGGAGCGGCACCTCGTCGGGGACCTGGGCCTCCGGCGTCGGGGTTGCAATGGGCGTGGCTGAATGGCTTTCGACCAGCCGCATCGCGTTTCCGCCGCCCGACCCCGTCGGCATGCGCGACTGGCCGACGGCGCTTGCGCCTGAGCCCCCGGCGTTGCCGTTGCCGTTTGGGCGGGCGGCGGACGGGCCGCGGCCCGGCTCCGAGTGGCCGCCGTCGTCCTCCAGCATGCGCAACGCCTCGTCGAGCGTCGGCAGGGTCGCCGCATGCGCGATGCGGATCAGCACCATTTCGCCCGCCGAAACCGGCCGCGCCGCGCCCTGCACTTCGGGGATGCCCTTGATCAACATCTGCCAGGTGCGCGACAGGACCTTCACCGAAAGCGTTTCGGCCATGGCGGCGCCGCGGATGCGTTCGTCCTCGGTGAGCGAGGCATCGCCTGCCGCCTCAGGCACGAAACGCAGCCGAGTGACCAGATGGTTGAATTCGGCCAGGTCCGTCAGCATCACGGCCGGATCGGCCCCGGTGTCGTATTGCGCGCGGTACTCGGCAAGTGCCGCCTGGATGTCGCCCTTCATCAGCGATTCGAAGAGATCGATGATCCGGGCGCGGTCCGACAGGCCGAGCATCGAGCGCACGGCCTCCGCCGTCACCGTCTCGCCGCCATGCGCGATCGCCTGGTCGAAGATCGACTGCGCGTCGCGCATCGAGCCTTCGGCGGCGCGCGCGATCATGGCCAGCGCGCCGTCTTCCGCCTCAATACCCTCCAGCCTTCCGATGCGGGCCAGATCCTGCTTGATCAGGGCGGCGTCGATGCGGCGCAGGTCGAAGCGCTGGCAACGCGACAGGACGGTGATCGGCACCTTGCGTATCTCGGTGGTGGCGAAGATGAACTTGACGTGCGGCGGCGGCTCTTCGAGCGTCTTCAGCAGACCGTTGAAGGCCTGCGTCGAGAGCATGTGCACCTCGTCGATGATGTAGATCTTGTAGCGCGCCGACACCGGCGCATAGCGGACCTGCTCTATGATTTCGCGGATGTCATCGATGCCGGTGTGCGAGGCGGCGTCCATCTCGATGACGTCGACATGGCGGCCTTCCATGATGGCCTGGCAGTGCTCGCCCAACTCGTCCAGCGCGATCGACGGCGCGTCGATCGAAGCGGTGCGGTAGTTCAGCGCGCGGGCTAGAATACGGGCGGTCGTTGTCTTGCCGACCCCGCGCACGCCGGTCAGCATCCACGCCTGCGCGATTCTACCGGAGGCGAAGGCGTTGGTGAGGGTGCGGACCATCGGCTCCTGGCCGATGAGAGATGAGAAATCGCGCGGCCGGTATTTGCGGGCCAGCACCCGGTAGGCGCCGCCAGCGCCGGATATCGGGTCTTTACCGGCCTCGCTCATGCGCCGTCCACGCTCCCATGTCACCGAAAGACGTTGCGTCCCGAAGTCTCAATGCCGCCGTGCCCGCGCCTCGGCGCCGCCCACCCAGAGGCTTTGGACACCGGAATTTGCGCGCGACGGGAAGGCGGGAGGCTGGAACAATGACCCGTTCCTGGCTCGTTGGGGCTGCTTCCTTCCGGACCTGACCCGGTTGGCGAGTGGCGCGTCCACCACCAACCTCCCACCGTCCATATCGGCAATTCGGTGTCCGAATGCAAGGGCGGCGTTCGAATTCAGCTGCTCCCCTGCCGCTGGACGAACAGCTTGCAGCATTGCCGGGCGCATCATAGCTTTCGCGCAACGGGAGGAATGGCGTTGGCGGTCAGGCGACCAGGATTCGAGCTCGACCGGCGGCTTGATGCGGACAGCGTGCCGCTGATGTGGCTTGGCCTGTGCGAACTGCGGCTTATGGACGACGAACGCTGGCCCTGGCTGATCCTCGTGCCGCAACGGCCCGGCATCGAGGAAGTGCACGACATGACGCCTCTCGACCAGGCCATGTTGATCTTCGAGACGAACATGGTGGCGCAGGCGCTGAAGACGGCGACCGGCTGCACCAAGATCAATACAGGGGCGCTTGGCAACATCGTGCGGCAGTTGCATATCCACGTCATTGCGCGCAACGAAGGCGACCCGAACTGGCCGGGGCCGGTCTGGGGCCATGGCGTCCGACAGCCCTACCGCTCCGAAGACCGTCATCGTCTCGCCGACAATATCCGCGCGGCGCTCTCGCACTGAACACCGGAAACCGCAGCACATGACATTCAAGCTCTTCGACGCACCCTTGCGCGAGCCCAGCCAGTTCGTCGGCCTTGCCGGCAACCGCATTGACCGGCTCTCCGAGCTTCGGTCGGATGATGCCGCTGAAAAGGCGCTGACCGACCCGTCGGCCCGCCTGATGCTGATCAAGAGCGGGCGGATCTACCTCAAGGATGGTCCCGCGGGCTTCGACCCTTACTACCGCCCCTTCGGCGCAGCCGCGCTCGGCGCTCGCATGGAGCACGCCATCCTGCTCGGCCAGAGCGACCTTGGCCCCCTGCTGGCGACTCCCGCGGGGCTCGAACCGGACGAGCTTCCCGATGGAGTCAAGGCAATCGACTTCCGCTCGGCCCTCGTGCAGGGGCTCCTGCCGGCCGACGCGCTCGGCGAAATGGCGCAGGCCGGAGCATTGCTCGCCTGGCATGCAACGCATCGCTTCTGTGGCCGCTGCGGTCAGCCGACCGAAATGCGCGCCGGCGGCTACAAGCGGGTTTGCCCCGGCTGCAAGGCGGAGCACTTCCCGCGCACCGACCCGGTGGCGATCATGCTGGCGGTGACACCGGACAGCTGCCTGCTCGGCCGCAGCCCGCATTTCCCGCCCGGCATGTATTCGTGTCTCGCCGGCTTCATCGAGCCCGGCGAGACCATCGAGGCGGCGGTCAGGCGCGAGACCTTCGAGGAAGCCGGTATCCGGCTCGGACGGGTCGCTTATCACGCCAGCCAGCCCTGGCCGTTTCCCTATTCCCTGATGATCGGCTGCTTTGGCGAGGCGCTGAACCAGGACATCGTGCCCGATCGAGCGGAACTGGAGGACGTGCAGTGGTTCAGCCGGGCCGAGGTGCGCGCCATCATCGCCGGTACGTCGTCATCGGCGATAAACGTGCCTCCGCATACCGCCATCGCCACTCACCTCATCCGCGCATGGGCAGAGGCCGAGTAAGCGGCGGAGTCCAAACGGAGAAAGAATGATCCGACACACCGTTGTCTTCCGACTGCGCCATGCGGAAGGCTCGCCCGAGGAAGCTCGGTTTCTCGCCGCGGGCATGGCGCTCGCGGATATCCCCGGCGTCGGGAGATTCGAACGGCTACGCCAGGTCAGCCCGAAGAATGACTACCGCTTTGGCTTTGCGATGGAGTTCGCCGACGAGACCGCATACCAGGGATACAATGTGCATCCGGCCCACATGGCGTTCGTGCGCGACTTGTGGATCCCCGAGGTCGAAGCGTTCATGGAAATCGACTACGTCGCGCTCGGCGAGGGCTGATCGGAACGATCAGTCCGACACCTTCCACTCCTCGCGCGACGGACTGCGTGGATAGACGCCGAGGATGCGCATCTCGCGCGAGAAGAACTTCAGTTCGTCGAGCGCCAGCGCAACGTTCGGATCCTCGGGATGGCCCTCGATGTCGGCATAAAACAGCGTCGCCGTGAAGGCGCCGAGCTGGTAGCTTTCGAGCTTGGTCATGTTGACGCCGTTGGTGGCGAAGCCGCCCATGGCCTTGTAGAGGGCAGCCGGCACGTTGCGGACGCGGAACATGAAGGTCGTCATCATGCGGGCGTCGGCCGAGGGCCGCTCGACCCACTGCTTGTTGCGCGTCAGAACCACGAAACGCGTTACGTTGGTGTCGGTGTCCTCGACGTTCTCCTCGAGTATATCCAGGCCGTAGAGGGTCGCAGCCAGGCGCGGGGCCAGGGCTGCCATCGTGCGGTCGCGGGTTTCGCCGACGAGCTTCGCGGCGCCCGCCGTGTCACCGGCGACGATGCCCTTCCAGCCGTTCCCGCGGATGTATTTGCGGCACTGGCCAAGCGCATGGATGTGGCTGTGGACCGTCTTGATTTCCTTGCGGTCGACGCCGGGCAGCACCATCAGGTGAAAATGGATCGGCAGGAAATATTCGCCGACGATGTGCAGCTTGGACTCGGGCAGCAGATGATGGATGTCGGCGACGCGACCGGCGATGGTGTTTTCGATCGGGATCATCGCCAGATCCGCCCTGCCGCTCTCAACGGCGTTGAAGGCATCCTCGAAGGTGGCGCAGGGGAGCGGCTCCATGTCCGGGAACATGTTGCGGCAGGCCGTGTCGGAATTCGCGCCCGGCTCGCCCTGGAACGAGATCCTGTTGGTTTTTGTCGGCATGGTCGGTTCCTGGATTCCTATGAGAGCAGTCGTCGCGCGCGTTCGAGGTCTTCCGGCGTGTCGACGCCGAGCGGCACCGCGTCGACGATTTCGGCGTCGATTCGCATGCCGGCTTCGAGCGCGCGCAACTGCTCGAGCTTTTCGCGCGTCTCGAGCGGCGAAGCGCCGAGCGCGACGAATCGCTCGAGCGCGGCTCGTCGGTACGCGTAAAGCCCGACGTGATGATAGAGCGGCCCGTCGCCCCACGGCGCCGTGGCCCGCGTGAAATAGAGCGCGCGCAGCCGCGTCGGCGACAGCAGCGAGCCGACAATCTTGACGACGTTGGGGTTGGTCCGCTCCACGTCGCGGACGATCTCCACGCCAAGCGTGGCAATGTCGACGCCGGGTTCGGCAAGCGGCAGGAGCGCTGCCCGGATCGTGTTCGGATCGATGGTCGGGAGATCGCCCTGCACGTTGACGACGGTGTCGACGTTGCCCTGCGGGTCAAGCAACGTCAGCGCCTCGAAGATGCGGTCGGAGCCGGACGGATGATCGCTGCGGGTCATGATCCATTCATGCCCGTCCCTGGAAACGGCGGCGCCGATCTCGGCAGAATCGGTCGCGACGACGACGCGCCCGAGCCCGCTTTCCTCGGCGCGGCGCGCGACATGGACGATCATCGGCCGGCCGGCGATGTCGGCGAGCGGCTTGCCCGGCAGCCGGGTCGCGGCGATGCGCGCGGGGATGAGGATGAGGGTGGACATCGGATCGGGCTGCAGGACTCTGGATGCGGCGCGGCGCGGGATTCCCCGCGAGGCCTTGAAGTGGCAAAAGGTCTCACTCGGGAAGGCCCTTATAGGTGTTGCGGAAGCCGAGCAAAAGACCTAGTTTCCGCGCGTTTTCACCGGTCTCTGGCCGGACGTCAGTTTGTTCTGAAATCGGCCCGGCTGCGTCCCGGCCCGCATTTCCACCGCCGCCCGGGAGCCCTGGACCATGGATTCGTTCGAAATCAACAAGCTGATCGGCGCCGTACTCGGGACGGTGTTCGTCGTCTTCTCGATCGGAATCGTTTCGGACAGTCTCTTTGCGGCCCATACGCCGGAAACCCAGGGCTACGCGATCGTTTCCGCCGAGCCGGACGCCGCGGCGCCTTCCGGAGAGGTGGCGGCCGCCCCCGAACCGATCGGCCCGCTTCTGGCCAGCGCCGACGCGGCCGCCGGCGAGACGCTCTTCAAGCGCTGCGCCGCCTGTCACACGCCGGAAAAGGGCGGCGCCAACAAGATCGGTCCCAACCTCTGGGGCATTGTCAACCGTCCGGTCGCCTCGCACGAGGGCTATGCCTATTCGGCACCGATGAAGGAATTCGCGCAGGGCGGCGCGACCGTCTGGGACTACGATCATCTCGACCACTTCGTCATCGCGCCGAAAGCGCTGGTGAAGGGAACAGCGATGAACTTCCCGGGTCTCAAGGCCGCGACCGACCGTGCAAACATCATTGCCTATCTGCGAACCCTGGCGGACAGCCCGGCGCCACTGCCGGAAGCCGCCGCGGCGCCGGCGGCAGCCGCCGAACCCGCGGCTCCAGCGACCGCCGAGCCCGTTGCGCCTGCAACCGAGCCCACGGCGCCAGCCGCCACCCCCGCGCCTGCTGCAACACCTGCGCCGGCCCAGTAACGAAAGTTTCACCTCCGATGTCCTCAAAAAGCCGGGTTCCACCCGGCTTTTTTTGTTATCAAGCGCTTGCGATCTGAATTCGCGCCAACTCGCCGGCTAAGCTAGGCAACGGCCCACCGGCCGAGCAAGAAGGATCGAGAATGCGATTTGCAGCCTTGTTGACCGCCGCCCTGCTGGGGATTTCGTTTGCGCAATCGCCCTCGGCCGCGCTGGCGCAGGAGTGGCAGACGACATCTTCGCTCATCAAGCCTTCCAAATACGCCGCTGATTTCCGGCATTACGACCATGTCGACGTCAACGCCCCGAAGGGCGGTACGCTTAACCGGGCGGTGGTTGGAACGTTCAACAGCTTCAACCCCTTCATCGTGCGCGGCGCAGCCGCCGCCGGCCTCGCCGAGACGGGTGGGCTGCTCTACGACACGCTGATGGTCGGGTCGCTCGACGAACCGGGCGTCGCCCATCCGCTCATCGCCGAGGCGCTGAAGTATCCGGCGGATTTCTCGTCAGTGACCTACCGGCTGAACCCGAGCGCGAAATGGCACGACGGCACACCGATCACGGCGGAGGACGTCGTCTGGTCGTTCAACGTGGTGAGCAAGCAGGGGCCGCTCTACACGCGCTACTACGCCAACGTGACCGAGGCGGTGGCGCTGTCGGAGCGGGAAGTCGAGTTCCGTTTCGACCAGAAGGGCAACCGCGAACTGCCCCACATCATCGGCGATCTCGTGGTGCTGCCGAAGCACTGGTGGGAGGGCACGGACGCGCAGGGCAGGAAGCGCGACATTTCGCAGCCGACGCTGGAAGCGCCGCTTGGCTCGGGCGCTTATCGCATCGAGAATTTTGCATCTCCCAAGGACATCACTTGGGTCCGCATCCCCGACTATTGGGCGGACGATTTGCCGGTGAATGTCGGGCGGCACAATTTCGAGCGCCTGCGCTTCACCTATTTCCTCGACGAGAACGCCGTCTGGCAGGCCTTCACCAAGGGCGGTATCGCCGACGTGCGTATCGAGAACCGCGCCAAGCGCTGGGCGACCGACTACACCTTCCCGGCCTTCACCGCCGGCGACGTGGTCAAGGCCGAGTTCGAGCGCAAGACCGGTCAGCCGATGCAGGCCTACGTCTTCAACACGCGGCTGGCGAAATTCTCGGACCGGCGGGTGCGCCAGGCGCTCGTGCTCGCCTTCGACTTCGAGAGCCTCAATCGAACCACGTTCAACGGTCTCTATACGCGGACGGACAGCTATTTCGAGGGCATGGAACTGGCTTCAAGCGGCCTCCCGGAGGGTGAGGAACTCGCCATTCTCGAGGAGTATCGCGACAAGCTGCCGCCGGAATTGTTCTCGCAGGAGTTCGCGCTGCCGGTCTACGACACGCGCGAAGCGCCGCGCACTCATCTGCGCCAGGCAACCGAGCTGCTGGCGGCGGCAGGTTGGGCAAAGCCGGCGCCACCCTCGTTCTGGACCCGCATTCTGGGCCTCATCGGCATTGCCGACGTGCCGGACGAACGCTTCCTCGTCAACGCTCAGGGCGAGCGTTTCACGATCACCTTTCTCGGCGACGATCCGTCGGACGACCGCATCGTGCTCCCCTATGTCGCCAGCCTCGCCAATCTCGGCATCGATGCGAGCCTGCAGATCCTGGACCCCGGACAATATGAGAACCGCAGGCGCGAATTCTCGTTCGAGATGATCATAGACCGCTTCGCACAGTCGCTGTCGCCCGGCAACGAGCAGCGTAACTACTGGACGTCCAAGGCCGCCGACGCCAAGGGATCCGACAACACGATGGGCATCAGGGACCCTGTAGTCGATGCGCTGGTCGAGCGCGTCATCTTCGCCAACGACCGAGACGACCTGATCGCCGCGACACGCGCGCTCGACCGCGTCCTGCTGTGGGGCTTCTACGTCGTTCCGCAATGGCACAATCCGTATGTCTGGCTCGCCCACTGGAACCGGCTTGGCCGGCCGCCGACGCAGCCCGGCTATGTCGGAGTCGATCTCGATTCGTGGTGGGTCGATGCGGCGAAGGACGCCGCGTTCCAGGCCAAGTACAAGGGCGGCAATTGACTGGCTTCCGTTCGCTCACCCGCCGGGCATTCCTGGCGCTCGCGGGCGCCGCGGCGGCGGCGCCGCTGCTTTCATCGCGCGGCTTTGCCGCCTTGCCCGTGGACGAGCCCCTGCACGGGCTCTCGACGTTCGGGGAGCTGAAGTATGGGCCCGGCTTCGATCGCTTCGCCTATGCCAATCCGGATGCACCGACGGGTGGGACATTCAATTTCTCGCCGCCGAACTGGCTGTGGAACCAGAACACCGACACGTTCAACACGCTGAATTGCCTGGTCCCGAATGGCGACTCGCCGCCACGCATGGAGCTGTGTTTCGATTCGCTGATGACCCGCGCGCTCGATGAGCCGGATGCCGTCTACGGACTGCTAGCCGAGACGGTCACGATCCTCGCCGACCGGAAGACCTACCAGTTCCGCCTGCGGGAGGGAGCGCGTTTCAACGACGGCACCCCGCTCACCGCCGAGGATGTCGCCTTTACCTACAAGCTCTTCAAGGAGAAGGGCCACGCGCATCTCCGCCTGCCGCTGGCACGGCTGGCCGATGCGATCGTGGTCGATCCGCGAACGGTTCAGTTGGTTTTCACCGGCGACCGTCCCGATCGCGCCGTCCTGGCGGTCTCGACCTTTCCGCTCGTTTCCAAGGCGTTTTTCGAGGCCAACCCGTTCGATGGCTCGCAGCTCAAGGCGCCGCTTTCTTCCGGGCCCTACAAGGTCGGGCGCTTCGCCGCCGGGCGCTTTATCGAATACGACCGCGTCGCCGACTATTGGGGTGTCGACCTGCCGGTCAATGTCGGGCTGAATCACTTCGAGCGTATCCGGGTCGAATTCTACCGCGACCGGCAGGCCGCGTTCGAAGCCTTCAAGAAGGGCGAAGTCCAGTTCCGGCAGGAATTCACCTCGCGGATCTGGGCGACCGGCTACGACTTTCCGGCGATGCTCGAGGGCAAGATCATCAAGCGCGAGTTTCCGCGCGAGCTGCGACCGTCGATGCAGGCCTGGGCGATCAATCAGCGTCGCGAACGCTTCCGCGACCCGCGCGTGCGCGAGGCGATCGGCATGTGCTTCGATTTCGAGTGGACGAAGCGCAACCTCTTCTACGACGCCTATGAGCGTTCGCATTCGCTGTTCGAGAATTCAGAGTTCGTCGCGACGGGCATGCCCTCGCGGGAGGAACTGGCGCTGCTCGAGCCGCTCCGCGGCCGGATTCCCGATACGGCGTTCGGCGAGGCGGTCATGCAACCTGCCACCGACGGGTCCGGACGCGACCGCAAGCGCCTGCAAAAGGCAACGGAACTGCTGGCCGAGGCCGGTTGGGCGAAGCCCGAAAAGCCGGGCTTCTTTTCCTGGGTGCTGTCGGCAATCGGCATCGGGGACGCTCCGCTCGACCAGCGTTTCGTCGTGAACGCTGCCGGCGAGCGGATGACGCTTGAATTCCTCGTCGACGATGAAGTCTTCATCCGCATCGATTCGCCCTTCGTCGAAAGCCTGCGGGCCGTCGGAATCGACGCCTCGATCCGCCAGGTCGACTCGGCGCAGTACACGGCGCGCGAGGCCGAGTTCGATTTCGACCTGATCTCGGTCGCCGCCTCGTTGAGCGCGACGCCGACCTTCGACGATCTCGAGAACATCTTCCACTCCAGCGCGGCCGGCATTTCGGGCACGCGCAACCTGCCCGGCACGGCCGATCCCGCGCTCGATTCACTGCTCGCCATGGTCGACCACGCCGCCGACCGCGCCGCCCTGACCACGACCATGCGCGTCATCGACCGGGTCTTGCGTGCGCGGCGAGACTGGATTCCAAATTGGCACGCCGCGAATCACCGTGCGGCCTTCTGGGACATGTATGGTTTCGACGAGCCGAAACCGGACTATGGATTTCCCGTCGAAAGGCTGTGGTGGTTCGATGCGGACAAAGCGAGGGCGATTGGCAAATCATAGCAGGGTTGGACATGATGGCGGACGGCCTCGACCCGAGCCGGTGCGGCGCGGCATGAACGGGGCTGCCGGCTGATGGGCGCCTATATTCTGAGGCGCCTGCTGTTGATGATCCCGACGCTGTTCGGCATCATGGCGATCTCGTTCCTGCTGATCCAGTTCGCGCCCGGAGGCCCGGTCGAGCAGGTCATCGCGCGGATCACCGGATCGGGCGACTCTGGCGATCGGCTGTCCGGCGGAGGCGCGGATGCCGGCATGCAGAACTTCGAGCCGGGCGGCGAGTCGTCGTCGAAATATCGTGGCGCGCAAGGCCTCGACCCGGAGTTCATCGCGCAGCTCGAAAAGCAGTTCGGCTTCGACAAGCCGCCGCTCGAGCGCTTCTTCAAAATGGTCTGGGACTATTCCCGCTTCGATTTCGGCGAGAGCTTCTTCCGCGACATCTCCGTCATCGACCTGATCC
>JAUYMV010000322.1 GCA_030698645.1 Mesorhizobium sp. | reverse complement strand
GGGTACGGAATGGACAGAGGCGTTGCGCGGGCGCTGCGAAAAGCAGCGCAACAACTCCGCCGTGATGGCGGCCGATCCTGGCGGCGCGAAACGATAGCCCTGACCCAGCACGCAGCCCAATTCCACGAGCCGTTCCGCCTGTTCGGCGCTCTCGATGCCCTCGGCGACGATCTTCATGCCGAGCTTGCGCGCCACATCGATCAGCGCCTCGACGATGACGATGCTCTGGCGGTCATGGACGACGCGGTCGACGAAGGTCTTGTCGATCTTGATGATGTCGACCGGGAAGTCGAGCAGATGCGTCAACGACGCATGTCCGGTGCCGAAATCGTCGAGCGCGACCAGCATTCCCTTGTCGCGCAGCCGCTCGACCTGGCGCGCCACCTGATTGTCGTGGCCACCCATGAAGACCGTCTCGTTGACCTCGAGAATGATGTGGCGCAGCGGAACCCCGGCCTCCGCGAAAGCCTCGGCAATGCGCGATTCGAGGTCGCCCCTCTGGAAATCGGCGCCGGCGACATTGAAGCCGACATGCTGGAAGTCGATGCCCATGTCGAGCCAGGCGCGGGTGTCGGCGGCGACTTTCCGCAGCATGCTTCCGGTCAGGTTGTAGGCGACGCGCGGGTCGCCCATCGCCTCGTGGAAGTCGCCGGCGGCAACGATCCGGCCGTCGACGGTGCGCATTCGCGCGAGCGCCTCGAGGCCGACGATCTCGCCGCTGTCGATGCGCACGATCGGCTGGTAGTGCGCCAGCATGCGGCCTTCGGTCAGCGCCTGGCCGACATTGGCGATCACCGTCATGCGCTGGCTGATCGCGGTCCGCATGCCCTCGCGGAACGGCACGAAGCCGCCGCGCTTGGTCTCCTTGCCGTGATAGAGCGCGAAATCGGCATTCTGGCACAGCGTGTCGGCATCGACGCCTTCGCCATCGTGGAGGACGCCGCCGACCGTCACGTCGGGGGTGATCATGTGCCCTTCATGCTGCAGCGGCTCGCTGATCTTCGCGATCAGCATCCGGGCCGCCTGCGTCATCGTCTCCTCGCTGTCGCAGCCGGCGACGATGACCGCGAATTCGTCGCCGCCGAGGCGGAATGCCTCCATTGTTTCGCGGACGGCCTTCAGCCGCGTCGCCACGCCGCGGATCAGCGCATCGCCCGAGGCGTGGCCGAGCGTGTCGTTGATCATCTTCAGGTAGTCGAGATCGATCTGAAGCAGTGCGAAAGGCGGCTGGCCGGGAGCGGTGACCTGGCGAATGCGCAGATTGAAGCTGGCGCGATTGGGCAGACCGGACAGCGCATCGAGATAGGCCATGCCGTGGACGCGATTGCGGATGTCGTGCTGCTCGATTGCGATGGCGCACAGATGGGTGCAGCGCGCCACCAGGGCGCGTTCCGTCGCGTTCGGGCCACGACAGGTTCGGAAATAGAACGCGAAGGTGCCGATGACGCGGCCGTCGCGGGCCTTGATCGGACTCGACCAGCAGGCCCTCAGTCCGACCGGCAGCGCCAGCGCCTTGAAGTCGTTCCACAGCGGGTCGTTCTCGATGTCGACGACTTCGACCGCTTCGCCGCGATAGGCCGCGGTGCCGCACGAGCCGACCGACTCGCCGATCGCGGCGCAATCGAGCGCATGCGAATAGTGCGCCGGCAGGCTCGGGCCGGCCAGCGGGTGGATGAGGCCTTCGCGATCGACCGTCAGCACCGAGCAGATCGCGCCCTCCGCGATCGCCTCGACGCGCCGGCAAAGCCTGTCCGCGACGGTCGCCGCAGGTTCGCCGCACGCAACCATCTCGAGAATTTCGCTTTGAAAGTCGATCAGAAGATCGACCTGCTGACGATCGCGCATTCCTCGCTCCGCATGTATCGCAAGTAAGAGGAGCCCCAGCCGTCTTATCCGCCCGCGCGCGTTAAGGAAGCGTCAAGGCGTGCCCGCACGCGACCTGCGCCGGGCGTGATGTTGAGGCATGAAAAAAGGCGCCGCGCGGCGCCTTTTTGCGCGTTCGTGCAGTCCGTCTAGCCGATCGAACCGGTGAAACGCTGGATGCGGATGCAGGCTTCCTCCAGCGTCGCCTCGGAAGCGGCGTAGGAGATGCGGAAGTTGGGGCCGAGGCCGAAGGCCGAGCCGTGCACCACGGCCACGCCCTCCGCCTCGAGCAGTTCGCCGACGAAATCCTCGTCCGTCTCGATGACCTTGCCCGACGGTCCGGTCTTGCCGATCAGGCCGGCGCAGGACGGGTAGACGTAGAACGCGCCCTCCGGGACCGGGCAGGTGATGCCGCGCGCCTGGTTCAGCATCGACACGACGAGATCGCGGCGGGCCTGGAAGATCGCCTTGTTCCTGTGCACGAAGTCCTGCGGACCGTTCAGCGCCTCGACGGAGGCCCATTGCGCGATGGTGCAGGCGCCCGAGGTCTGCTGGCCCTGGATCATGTCCATCGCCTTGATGAGCGCGATCGGTCCCGCCGCGTAGCCGATGCGCCAGCCGGTCATCGCATAGGCCTTCGACACGCCGTTCATGGTCAGCGTGCGCTCGTAGAGGCGCGGCTCGACCTCGGCGATCGTGCGGAACACGAAGTCGCCATAGGTCAGGTGCTCGTACATGTCGTCGGTCAGCGTCCAGACATGCGGGTGGCGCAGCAGCACGTCGGCGAGCGCCTTCAACTCGGCCTCCGTGTAGGCGGCGCCCGACGGGTTCGACGGCGAGTTCATCACCAGCCACTTCGTCTTCGGCGTGATCGCCTTTTCGAGCGCCGCCGCCGACAACTTGAAACTGTCGGCCAGCGTCGTCGGCGCGAACACCGGCGTGCCGCCGCAGATCGACACCATCTCCGGATAGCTCACCCAGTACGGCGTCGGGATGATCACCTCGTCGCCGGGGTTTAGGGTCGCCATGAAGGCGTTGAACAGGATCTGCTTGCCGCCGGTGCCGACAATGGTCTGCTCGGGCCTGTAGTCGAGATTGTTCTCGCGCTTGAACTTGGCGGCGACCGCCTCGCGCAGCGGCGCGATGCCCGATACCGGCGGATACTTCGTCTCGCCGCGGCGGATCGCGTCGATCGCGGCGTTCTTGACGTTGTCCGGCGTGTCGAAATCCGGCTCGCCGGCGCCCAGCGAAATGACGTCGCGGCCCTTGGCTTTCAGTTCCCGCGCCTTCTGGGTCACCGCGATGGTCGCGGAAGGCTTCACGCGGGAAAGGACATCGGCCAGGAAAGCCATGACGAAAGACTCCTCATTCGTTTGCGGCGCGTCGTGCGCGACGCTCTAATGTCGCAACAGGACGCCAAGCGCAAGCATCGAGCGACGGCTCGGCGCGTTAACGACTGGTAAAAACTTCGCTGGCAAGCTGATGGCCTCGCCCCCGGGACATTGGAGCCTTGCGTGACGCTCAGCGTCGACCCCGCGCAGATCGTTCGCCAGAGCGACGGTTCCTATACCGGCGTCTGGGGTCAATTCATCCTGAAGAGCGCGTTCCAGCCGATCTTCGCGTTCGGCGAGGGGCGCCTGAAGATCGCTGCCTATGAAGGCCTCGTGCGACCGTTCAGCGGGGCGGACGCCGTGGCGCCGGCGCTGTTCTTTCCCATGGTTCCGGCTGTCGAGAGGCAGCGGGTCGAGACGCTCGCGCGCACGCTGCACCTTCTCAATGCCGGCCGGTTCCTCGACCGCGGCGCGGAGATATTCATCAATTTCGATCCGTCGCTGTTTGCCGAGCGGGCGGTCACCGACGCCCTGCTGCGCGAGATGCGGCTCGTGCTGCGCGAGGCGGCGATCGAGCCCGGCCGCGTCGTCTGCGAGGTGACCGAGCAGAAATCCTCCTCGGAGGCGGCGCTGTTCGGCTTCGTCGAGGCGCTGCGCGGATATGGCTTCCGCATCGCGGTCGACGACTATGGCTCGGACGATTCCGATATCCATCGCATCGGGCGGCTCCGTCCCGATATCGTCAAGTTCGACGCGCGATGGATTTCCAGCCTGATGGACTCCGGGCCGGGCTACGCCCTGCTTGCCGAAATGGTCGCGACCTTCAAGGCGCGCGGGATCGACACCGTGTTCGAGGGCATCGAATATGGCTGGCAACTCGAACTGGCGGAAAAATCCGGCGCGTCGATGGTGCAGGGTTTCGTGCTCGCCCGTCCGGAGATCGTCCCGACCAGTTTCTCCCCGTTTACGCCGGCAGCCGCGACGCAATCCGACGAAGACACGTCGCGCGCGCCCGTCGCCGCCGAGGCCCGCGCGCCC
>JAUYMV010000303.1 GCA_030698645.1 Mesorhizobium sp. | reverse complement strand
AGAGGTGTTTCTGGCGCTCGATCGATCCTTCATGCGGAATCCCGCGCCCGGCCCGCTCGGCCTCGTGCGGTCGGCCGGCTTCGGCGGCCTCGCCGCGCTGACGCGTATCCGCCCCTTCACACCGCTGTGGAACATCGTCGGCTCGTATTTCCGAGATCCGCGCCTGCGCCAGTTGTTCGGCCGCTATGCCACCTATTGCGGCTCATCGCCGTTCCAGGCGCCGGGTCCGCTGATGCTGATCGCGCATGTCGAACAGGCCGGCGTCTGGCTGGTCGAGGGCGGAATGGCGCGCATCGCCGATGCGCTGGAACGCCTCGCGTCCGCGCACGGCGCCGACTTTCGCTTTGGCGCCGGCGTCGAAGAGATCCTGGTGAGAGGCGGCAGCGCCGCGGGCGTCCGCCTTGCCGGTGGCGAAGTCGTCGCGGCGGACGCGGTCGTTTTCAATGGCGATCCGGCGGCGCTGTCCTCGGGGCTGCTTGGCGCGCCCGCGCGGGGAGCCATCGCCCCATGGCGTCCGGAGCAGAGATCGCTGTCGGCGCTGACATGGTCGATCACGGCCAGGACCAGCGGGTTCCCGTTGTCGCGCCACACGGTGTTCTTCTCGAACGACTATCGGCGGGAATTCGACGACATCGCGGCCCGCGGTCGCTTGCCCGGCGCGCCGACCGTCTATGTCTGCGCGCAGGACCGGGCGGCGTCCGCCGATGCGGGGGGCGTCGACCGGGAAAGGCTGTTCCTGCTGGTCAACGCGCCGTCCAACGCCGACACGAAACCCTTGAGCGAAGCGGAGATCGCGTCATGCGAGACACAGGTGATGCAGCGGCTGGAGCGGGCGGGCCTGACGATATCGGCGCCGCCGGAGGCGCGCCTCGTCACGACGCCGACGGATTTCGCGGCGCTCTTCCCGGGCAGCGGGGGCGCGCTTTACGGGCGGGCGTCGCACGGCTGGGCGGCGTCGTTCCAGCGGCCGACCGCGCGGAGCCGGATCAGCGGCCTCTATCTGGCGGGCGGCGGCGTGCACCCGGGACCGGGAATCCCGATGGCGGCGCTGTCGGGTTGCCACGCGGCCCAGGCGCTGACGGCGGACCTTTCGGCTTCGACCGCGTCGTTCCACCCAATGGCTATGCCTGGTGGTATGTCGATGCGATCAGCGCGGACGGCGCGCACGCGCTGACCGTCATCGCCTTCATCGGCAGCGTCTTCTCTCCCTATTATGCGGCGGCAAGGCGATGGTCGCCAACCGCCGACCCTCTGAATCACGTCAGCGTCAATGCGATTCTCTACGGGCCGCGCGGCAAGCACTGGGCGATGACGGAGCGGGGACGTGCCGCGCTCCATCGCTCCGCGACCCGCATCGCGATCGGTCCGAGCACCCTTGGTCATTCATCGGGTCAGCTTGCCATCGATATCGACGAATGGACCGTTCCGGTCCCGCGGCGGCTCAGGGGCAGGATCGTGATCGACCTCGGTCCGATCTTCGACCGGGCCTGGGCGCTGGACGGAGACGGGCGCCACCAATGGCAGCCCGTCGCGCCGCTGGCCAGAGCGCGCGTCGCGTTCGACAAGCCGGCACTGGGCTGGAGCGGACGCGCCTATGTCGACATGAATTTCGGCACGGAGCCCCTGGAGGCGGGCTTCCGCCGTTGGGACTGGTCACGCGAGGAATGCGGAGACGCGACGCGACTCTTCTACGATGTGGAAGGCAAGGACGGAGCGCATCGCAGCCTGGCGCTCGACTACCGGGCCGACGGAACGATCCTGGCTGTCGATGCGGCGCCGCGACTTCGACTCCCGCGCACCGGGTGGCGTGTCGGACGCGCCACGCGGGCCGAAATCGGCCATCCGGCGCGGGTCGTCCGCACGCTGGAGGACACGCCCTTCTACAGTCGGTCCTTGCTGCATATCGACAGGGACGGCGGCGCTTCGGCGGCGATCCACGAAAGCGTCGATCTCGCCCGGTTCAGCGCGGGCTGGGTGCAAACGCTGCTGCCGTTCAAGATGCCGCGCAAGACCTGGTAGCTAGTCGTCGCGCCGCTCGGCCTGCGCCTTGTTGCGGGCCGCGCGCTCGCGGTCGAAGCGGCGCAGATTGACGATCTCGCGCACGCCGAAAATGAGTGCGAAGCCGAGAACCAGCGTCAGTTCCAGCAGGATGATGATGCCCGAACTCATTGCCGTGCGGCCCGCTCCGGTTGATCCTGGAACAGGAACGGTCTTGCCCCGGCGCCAGTTTCGTTCGCGGCGGCGCGCGCGGCAAAGCCGGCCAGCATCTCGACAAGTCTTTCGGTGCGCCTGCCAAGGTCCCACCATGGCGGGATTTCGGAAACGCGGGACGGCGCCGGCGTCGACGCCACGGCGGCGAGCAGGAAATCCGCGGCTTGTATGGTCGCCGCGAACCGGTCGGCGTGATCTGGAACGCGCGTGGCGGCCGCCTCGGCTAGCAGGCGCAGCTTCTGTTTCCGGGTGGTGACGGCGCGCGTGGCGACGGGGTCGGTGCCACGCACGATTTCGCGTCCGATCTCCCGGTAGAAGAGGCGGGCCGTGTTGATTCCCATGCGGCAGCCCGCAGGCAGCGCGGCCACTCCGGCCAGCGACCGGTCGTAGAGCCTCTCCGCCTCGGCGAGCAGGCGGACGACCACGGAACTGATTTCCGGCGAACCGGTGGGCCGGTCGAGCCAGGCGTCGGGGTCCACGCCGTTGTGGCGCAGCCATTCGAGCGGCATGTAGATCCGGCCGTTGCGGGCGTCCTCGCCGATGTCCCGGGCAATGTTGGTGAGTTGCATGGCGACGCCCAGGTCGCAGGCGCGCGCCAGCACGCGGGGTTCCCGGTTGCCCATGACCAGCGTCATCATGAAACCGACCGTGCCCGCGACGCGAACCGCATAGGCGGTCAGGTCGGCGAGCGTCTCATACCGCCTGCCGTCCGCGTCCCACGACAGGCCTTCGATCAGCGCATCGGGCACGGCGCGCGGAATGGCGAAGCGGTGCACGACATCGGCGAAACCGCGCTCGACGAAATGCGCCGCCGGGCGGCCGTCATAGATGCGGTCGAGCATGAGGCCCAGCGCATCGATCGCGCCCGACCCGCCTTCCTCCCGGTCGATCAGGTCGTCGGCCATCCGGCAGAACGCGTAGACCGCATAGGACGGCTCGCGGATGGAAACCGGCAGGAGCAAGGAGGCCAGGTGGAAGGAGTGCGAGCCGTGCCGGATCGACGCCCGGCAAGCCGCGCAATCGGCCGGCGTGGAGTGGGCGTCAGGATGCGAAGGCAGTCGCATGGGGCACAACCTTGTCGAGGATTTTCGCCGAGGAAAGGACGCCCGGCAGACCGGCGCCGGGATGCGTGCCGGCGCCGACCAGATAGAGGTTTTCGATGTTCTCGCTCCTGTTGTGCGGCCGGAACCAGGCGCTCTGGGTCAGCACCGGCTCGAAACCGAAGCCGGCGCCCTTCGCGGACAGGAGCTGGTCGCGAAAGTGCAGCGGCGTGACGAAGGACGAGGTGACGATCTGGCTCTCGAGCCCCGGCAGGATGGTCGCCGAGAGCCGCGCCGCCACGGCCTGACGCCGCCTCTCGCCCTCGACCGCCCAATCGACATCGGCGTCGAGATTGGGCACCGGGCAGAGCGCGTAGAACGCATCGTTGCCCTCGGGCGCCACGCTGGCGTCGCTGGCGCTCGGACGGTGCAGATAGAGTGAGAAATCCCCGGTTAGACGCTTGCGGTCAAAGATGTCCGTCAGCAACTCCCGGTAACGCGGTCCGAGCAGGATCGTATGGTGGCCGACATCCTCGTAGCGTCTGCGCGTGCCGAAATACCAGACGAACAGGCCCATCGAATAGCGCGCGCGGCCGAGCTTGGCCGGGCTCCAGCGCGTCCGCTGCGTGGCGCCGACCAGCTTGCCATAGGTACAGGCGGCATCGGCGTTCGAGACGACGACGTCTGCCGGGATTCGCTCCCCAGTCGCGAGCTGGACGCCGCGGGCACGGCCCTGGTCCACCAGGATGCGCGCGACGTCGGCGCCGAGCCTGACCGCGCCGCCCTGGCCCCGGATCAGATCGACGAGGCCATCGACGAGCCTGCTCACGCCCCCCATCGGATAGTGCACGCCCCAGCGCCGCTCGAGGTCCGGGATCAGGCAATAGATCGCCGGCGCGCGGAACGGATTGCCGCCGATCAGGAGCGGGTGGAAGGAGAGCATGGTGCGCAGCTTTGGATGCCGGACGAAGCGCGACACCAGTCCATGTACGCTGCGATAGCCTTCGAGACGAAGCAGGTCCGGCGCAATCCTGAGCATGTCGAGCGGCGAACCGAAGGGCCTATCGCCGAGTTCCTCGAAGCCCTTCCGGCAGATCTCGCGCGCCTTGAGAAGGAAGCGTTCGTAGCCGGCGAGATCGGCCGGCGCGATGCGGCGCACCTCGTCGCGCATCGCCTCCAGATCGCCCGAACAGGCGACCTCGTCGCCATGGTCAAAACGGATCCGGTAGAACGGCATCATCGGCTTCAGTTCGACATGGTCGGCTCGCTCCTTGCCGCAGAGCCGCCAGAGCTCGTCGAACAGGAATGGCGCGGTCACGATCGTCGGACCGCGATCGAAGGTGAAGCCGTCCTGATGCAGGACGCCGGCCCGGCCGCCGGGATAGTCGAGGCGCTCCAGAACCGTCACGCGATACCCGCGCGCGCCGAGCCGGATCGCGGCAGCCAGGCCGCCGAAGCCGCTGCCGATGACCACCGCATGCGGATGACCTCGGTCCCGTGCGGCATCGGTCTTTTGACGATCCGGTGTTGTCAACATTGCCTGACACTATTTCAGTCAATCGCGTTTGACAAACCCTCAGATGGAAGAGAGTTCGAAAAGGCCGGCGTCGCGCGCCATGTCGACGATCAGACCGGCAATCATGGCAGGCTCCTCCTCGTGGACGAGATGCCCGCCGCGCGCGAGCGCAACAATGCGCGCGCCCTTGACGTGCGCTGCCACGACATGCGCATCGGCTGGCGGCACGGCCTTGTCCCCGGCACTGGTCACAAGAACGAGCGGCACGGACAGACCCGGCATGCGCCGCTCGAAACGGTCGAGATCCCAGCTGGCCATCATGCCGAGCGTCGCGGCGATATGGCCGGACTTGCGGAACAGGCGCTCGTAGAGGTCGACGCCGCGTTCGTCGAGCGTCGATCCGGTGCCGACCAGCAGGCGGCGCGTCGCATCGCGGCCGAGCGCACGCCAGGCGAAGAGTTTCGGCGCGACCGGGTTGAGAAACAACAGCTTGGCGAGCGGCGAGAACAGCGACGCGCCGCGTATCGGAAGCAGCGCGCCGTTGATCGCGACGATCGCCCACGGATGGATCATCCCACGCAGCGCCATCTCGAACAGGATCGCCGCCCCCGCCGAGTGGCCGACGACGATGTCAGGGTGGAAATCCAGCGCCGACAGCAGGTCAGCGAGCAGCCGCGCCATGCCGGGCAGCGACAGACCGTCGCCGGACGGCATCTGGGTGAAGCCATGTCCCGGCAGGTCGGGCGCGACGACGCGAAAATCGCGGCCGAGCAGGGGCGCCAGATCGCGGAAGGAATGGGTCGCCGCCCCGGTGCCATGCAGGAGAAGAACGCCCGGCCCACGGCCCATGTCCTGGACATGCCAGGACAGCCCGTCCGCGACCACGAAGCGGCTCGCCTCGCGGTTCGGCCAGTCGCGTCCCTCGACCGACCACAGCGGTCGTTCATGCGCGAAAACCATTGCCCTCGTTTTCCATGCGGGCGCCGATCTCGCGCGACAGGCGCCGGGCGCCACCGCGCGGCAGCGGCAGATATTCGGCGCCGAGTTCGGCTGCCAGAGACGCCGCGCGGGCTTGCGGCCGCTGCGCGGTGTCGATCAGGATGGAGCGCTGGCCGCTCGCGCGGAACAGACGCGCCGTCCGGGTGGTGTCCTCGGCGACGCGCTCGCGCAGGATCGACCCGTCGAGCCCGATATTACCGCGCCCGTCGGTGAGGAAGACGGTCACGACGCTTTGCCCCTTGAGCACCGAAATTCGCGCCATTTCCAGAGCGGCCAGGATGCCGGATGCCAGCGGCGTGCCACCGCCGCCCGGCAGCGCCTGAAGGCTGCGCTTGGCGCGCACCAGGGAGCGCGTCGGTTCGAGCAGGGTCTCCGCCTCGCCGCCGCGGAACGCGATGAGCGCGACGCTGTCGCGCCTTACATAGCATTCGGCAAGCAGAAGCTCGATTGCGCCCTTGGTCTCCGCGAGCCGCTCGACCGCGGCCGAGCCCGAGGCGTCGACGGCGAAGATC
>JAUYMV010000296.1 GCA_030698645.1 Mesorhizobium sp. | reverse complement strand
GGCTTTCCGGCGCTTACCGAATCACGCTGACGGCCGAGGGCCGCGACGGCCCGGAAATCCGCTGTCATCACCTCTTCATCGTGAAGCCGTCGCCCGGCCGTAAGCCCGGCCGCATCCTGCAGATTGCCGCGACGGGCACCTGGACCGCCTACAACACCTGGGGCGGCTCGAACCACTATCAGGGCATCACCGGCCCGAACCGCGACCAGTATTCGCCGATCGTCAGTACCCAGCGACCGTTCTGTCGCGGCTTCGTCGTGCTGCCGCCCGATGCGCCGCGCGTGCCGCTCGACATCACCACGCCGCCGGCGACCGCGCCGCGCTACCCGCACATGGAATGGGCCTACGCCACCGGCCATTCCAAGAAATACGCGTCGTCCGGTTGGGCCAGCTACGACAGCCATTTCTTTCGCTGGGCCGAGCGCGCCGGCTACGAGGTCGATCTGGCCAGCCAGCACGAGCTGCATTTCGAGCCGCAACTGCTCGACGGCTATGACTGCGCGGTCTTCGTCGGCCATGACGAATACTGGACCTGGGAGATGCGCGATACGGTCGATCGCTGGGTCGAGCGCGGCGGCCGCGCCGCCCGTTTCGCCGGCAACTTCATGTGGCAGACCCGGCTGGAGGACCATGGCCGCCGCCAGGTCTGCTACAAGTATCGCGCCCGCGCCGAGGACCCGGTCTACAAGTCCGGCGACGTCACCCGCGCGACCAACTCCTGGGAGGCCGCGGAGATCGGCCGCCCCGGGGCCGCCACCTTTGGCCTCAACGCCACCTACGGCCTCTATGCCGGCTGGGGCGGATGTGCGCCGCGCGGCGTGCGCGGCTTCCCGGTCTATCGGCCGGAGCACTGGGCTTTCGCCGGTACGGGCATCTATTACGGCGATCTGCTCGGCGCCGACAGCCATGTCTTCGGCTACGAGGTCGACGGCCTCGACTATGTCATCAAGGGCGGCCTGCCCGAGCCGACAGGCATCGGCGGCCCGCCGGACGGCCTGCGGATCCTCGCGCTCGGCATGTCGTCGCTCAAGGAAGAGAGCGCCGCCATCGCCGCCGCCGACCAGTTCCTCGCCGACGAGGACGCCAAGTTCGTCGCCCGCGTGCTGGTCGGCGATGACGGCGCGGCCGCCGTCGACAAGGTCAAGCGTGGCGCCGGCATGATCGTCAATTTTAAGCGCGGCAAGGGCGAAGTCTTCCACGCCGGAAGCTGCGAATGGGTGGCTGGACTGTTGCGCGGCGACGCGATGGTCGAGAAAGTCACCGCCAATGTGCTCGATCGCTATCTGGGAAAGTCGTGAACCGCATGTCGCAAACCACCTCCACCGCTCCCGTCGCCAACACCCGCCCCTCGCATCTCTTCTACGTGACGCGCCTGCGCCGCCCGCTCGTCGACCGCGCCGAGGGCATTTATCTCTGGACGCAGGACGGCCGCCGCTTCATCGACGGCTCCAGCGGACCCGTCGCGGTCAATCTCGGCTACGGCAACAAATACGTCCTCGACGCCATGAAGCGGCAGATGGACAAGACAACCTTCGCCTATCGCCTGCATTTCGAAAACGAGCCGGCCGAGGATCTCGCCCGCGACATCGCCGGGCGCATGCCGGGCGGCCTGGAGCGCATCTTCTTCGTCTCCGGCGGCTCCGAGGCCGTCGAATCCTGCATCAAGCTCGCGCGCCAGTGGGCAGTCGCCATCGGCCAGCCGAAGCGCTGGAAAATCATCAGCCGCATGCCGTCCTATCATGGCGGCACGCTGGGCGCGCTCGCCGTCACCGGCGACGGCGCGTTGACCGACACCTTCGCCGACCAGATGCGCGCGATGCCGACGGTTCCGGCGCCCACCGCCTATCGCGACCGCGACAATCTCTCGATGGACGAGCGTGGCATCAAATATGCCGACATGCTGGAGGAGCGGATTCTCACCGAGGGTCCCGAAACCGTAGTCGCCTTCATCATGGAGCCGATCGGCGGCGCCGCCACCAATGCGCTGGTCGCGCCCGACACCTATTATCCCCGCATCCGCGAGATCTGCGACCGCCACGGCATCCTTCTCATCCATGACGAGGTAATGAGCGGCGTCGCGCGCACCGGAAGGTTCCTCGGCGGCGATCACTGGAACTGCCGCCCCGACATCGTCTCGCTGTCCAAGGGCATCGGCTCCGGCTACATGCCGCTCGGCGCCATGGCCGCGCCCGAACGGATCGTGCGGCCCGTGCTCGACATGGGCGGCTTCCAGCATGGCCACACCTATGCCGGCAACCCGCTCGCCTGCGCCGCCGGCCTCGCCGTCATGCAGGAGATCGACAGGCTCGGCCTGGTCGAAAACGCCGCGGCGCGGGGCGGCGATCTCATCGAGGCCTTGCGTGAACTCGCTGTCCGCTTCCCCTTCATCGGTGACGTGCGCGGCAAGGGCCTGATGACGGCGATCGAGTTCGTCGCCGACCCGGTGACGATGGAGCGGCTTCCGCCCGAGGTAAACATCGGCCAGCGCGTCCTCGACCTCGCCTATGAGCGTGGCCTCATCGTCTACTTCCGGCGCGTCAAGGGCGGCGTGCAGGGCGATTGCATCATGATCGCCCCGCCGCTCATCGTCACGCGCGCCGAAATCGGCGAGATCGTGTCGATCCTCGGCGACGCCATCGCGGTCGCCGCGCGCGAGTTCAACCTTCCCGTGAACGGCTGATGCCCATGTCCAGCCGCAAGGTCATCATCACCTGCGCGATCACCGGCTCGGTGCATACGCCGTCCATGAGCCCGCATCTGCCGGTCACGCCCGACCAGATCGCCGCCCAATCGATCGCCGCCGCCGAAGCCGGCGCCTCGATCCTGCATCTCCATGCGCGCGATCCGAAGGACGGCAGACCGTCCGCCGATCCGGCAATCTTCATGCAGTTCCTGCCGCGCATCAAGCAGTCGACCGACGCCGTCATCAACATCACCACCGGCGGCAGCTCGCTGATGAAGCTGGAGGACCGTCTCGCCGCCGCTCTCGCCGCCGAGCCGGAAATGTGCTCGCTCAACATGGGCTCGATGAATTTCGGCCTCTACCCGGCGCTCGACAAGCCGCGCGAGTGGCAGCACGACTGGGAGCCGAAGCTCCTGGAGGCAACGCGCGGCTCCATCTTCCAGAACACCTTCCAGGACATCGAGAACATCCTCGTCAAACTCGGCCAGGAGCGCGGCGCGCGCTTCGAGTTCGAGTGCTACGATGTCGGCCATCTCTACACGCTGGCGCATTTCCGTGACCGCGGCCTCGTCACCGGGCACCTCTTCATCCAGTTCGTCTTCGGCGTGCTCGGCGGCATCGGCGCCGACCCCGAAAACCTCACCCACATGAAGCGCATCGCCGACAAGCTGTTCGGCGCCGACTACTCTTTCTCGGTGCTCGCCGCCGGCCGCCACCAGATGCCGATGATCACCATCGCCGCCGCCATGGGCGGCAATGTCCGCGTCGGCCTCGAAGACAGCCTCTACGACGGCCGCGCACTGGCGAAATCCAATGCGGATCAGGTGCGCAGGATCCGGTCGATCCTGGAAGGCCTGTCGCTGGAGATCGCGACGCCGGCCGAGGCCCGGGAGAGGCTGGGGTTGAAGGGCGGCGACAGGGTGGCGTTCTAGGATCATGCTGGAGCGCACCCTCTCATGACCCTCCACCTCCGCCCCGCCACGCCGGCCGACGCTCCAATCCTTCACGGCGCGCTCCTGCGCCTCGGCGACCACCTTGGCACCGGCGCGCACATCGCCTCCACCCCCCACGACCTTGCCACCCACGGCCTCGCCCCCGGCCGCGCCTTCGAAGGCCTCATCGCCGAGATCGACGGCCGCTTCGCCGGCATGTGCCTCTATCTGAAGATCTTCTCCACCTGGCTCGGCCGCCCCGGCGTCTATATCCAGGACCTCTATGTCGAGGCCGAGTTCCGCGGCCTGAAGGTCGGCGAACGCCTGCTCGCCCGCGTCGCCACTCTGGCGCGCGCCGAGGGCGCCACGCATCTCCGGCTCGCCGTCGATGACGACAATCCTGCCGCGCAGGCCTTCTACGACCGGATCGGCATCAGCCACTATCCGAGTGACCGAATCCACGCCGCCTATGGCGACGCCTTTGCAAATCTTTGCGACAGGGACGAGACCGGAGATCCCATATGAAAACCTTCTACGCCGCCGAACAGAAGCGCCACGATCCGAAAGCCTTCCTGTCCTCTGGCGCATCGCAGCCAAACCCCGAGCAGCCCGAACGCGTCGAGCGCCTGCTTGCCGGCGCCAGGGCCGCCGGCAGCGAGATCCTGCGCCCCAAGGACTGCGGCCTTTCGCCCATCGCCGCCGTGCACACGCCGGAATATGTCGAGTTCCTGCGGAACATCTACACGCGCTGGCAGCGCATCGAGGGCGCGTCCGCCGAGGTCATCCCCAACATCCATCCGCTCGCCCGCGACGGCGCCTATCCGGCGTCGGCCGTCGGCCAGGCCGGCTACCACATGGCCGACACCGCCTGTCCGATCTCGGCCGAGACCTGGGACAGCGCCTGCTGGAGCGCCTGGAGCGCGGTTGCGGCCGTCGACGATGTCATGGCCGGCGCGCCCGCCGTCTACGCGCTCTGCCGCCCGCCCGGCCACCACGCCTTCGCCGATGTCGCTGGCGGCTTCTGCTTCGTCAACAATTCCGCAGTCGCCGCGCAACACCTGCGCCGGTCGGCCCCGCGCGTGGCCCTCCTCGACGTCGACCTCCACCACGGCCACGGCACGCAGGGCAGCTTCGACAACCGCGCCGACGTGCTCACCCGCTCGCTGCACGCCGACCCCGTGCG
>JAUYMV010000293.1 GCA_030698645.1 Mesorhizobium sp. | reverse complement strand
TCTACGGTCGAGAGCGGCCGCGATACGCGATTGGCTGATCTCCCCCCGTGTGGGGGAGATGTCCGGCAGGACAGAGGGGGGCGCCGTAGAACGGCACCTGCGTCTCGTTCGGATACGGTGCAAGGACGAGGACAACTTCGCCCCGCCAGGGCCACCGAGGGAGCGATATGATCATGCCCCATACGCCCGTTCCGCCCCGCCACCGCAGCAATGCCAAATCGATGCGTCGGGTCATGACGGAAGCCGAGCTGAAACTATGGAATGATCTGCGCGCGCATCGCCTGATGGGATTGTCGTTCCGTCGTCAGGTGCCGATCGCCGGCTTCATCGTCGATTTTGCTTGTCCTGCTAAACGCCTTATCGTCGAGATCGACGGTTCACAACATGGCGAAGCGGAACAGGCAATCGCGGACGCCTGGCGCACGCGCCGCCTCGAACGGGACGGCTGGACCATCCTGCGCTTCTGGAATGACGACGTGCTGCGCGACATCGACAACGTCTGCCTGCACATCGTGACGGTCGCGGGTCTCGCTCGCCCCGAAGCCGGCACCGCGCTGACCGACCCCACCCGGCCGCTACGCGGCCACCCTCCCCTCAAGGGGGAGGGAGACACGGAGACGCATCCATGAGCCTCGACAATCGCCCCATCTATGCCGGCGGCTGCCAGTGCGGCGCGGTCAGATTTCGCGTTGAAAGCGCCTTGACGAATGTGTCGGTGTGCCATTGCCGCATGTGCCAGAAGGCGTTCGGCAGCTTCTACGCGCCGCTGGCCACCGCGCCTGCCGGCGGGCTGACCTGGACGCGCGGCGAGCCGAAACGCTACCGCTCGTCGAACCACGTGCTGCGCGGTTTCTGCGCGGACTGCGGCACGCCCTTGACCTTCGAGGCAGACGACGGCGTGGCGCTCGCCATCGGCGCTTTCGACCGCCCGGAGGAAGTCGCGCCGACCATCCAGTGGGGTATCGAGGGCAAGCTGCCCTATGTCGACACGATCCCGGACCTGCCCGGCGAGGAGACCATGGCCGACATCGCATCGGCCCCCTACCTGGCCGACCTCGTCTCCTACCAGCATCCCGATTTCGACACCGAGCAATGGCCGCCGGAGGCCGACAAGGAGTCAAAGCCATGAGCGATACGATCCGAACGGGCGGCTGCCAGTGCGGCGCGGTCAGGTTCCGCATCCGCGGCAAACTCGGACGCGCCTCGATCTGCCATTGCCGCATGTGCCAGAAGGCGTTTGGCGGCTTTTTCGGCCCGCTCGTTTCGGCGCCGGCCGACGGCGTCGAGTGGCCGCGCGAGGCGCCGAGCTATTTCCAGTCCTCGATCAACATCGAACGCGGTTTCTGCCCGCGCTGCGGCACGCCGCTGACCTATCGCCATCCGGAAGGCCTCGAGATCGCCATCGGCGCCTTCGACGACAGGTCCGACCTGATGCCGCGCATCCAGGTGCATTCCGGCTCGGCGATCGAATGGGTCGAAAAGATCTTCGACGCGCCGAAGCGCTCTGCCGCGGAGGATGCGGCGCGGCGCGAGGAAGGCATGATCTCGTTCCAGCATCCGGATCACGAGACCGAGAACTGGCCGACGAAAGGGTTGAACTTGTGAGCGAAGAACTGCGCGGCTTCTATCCGCCAATCGAACCCTATGCGTCGGGCCATCTCGACGTCGGCGATGGACATCTCGTCTATTGGGAGCGCGTCGGCACGCCGGGCGCCAAATCCGCGGTCTTCCTGCATGGCGGGCCGGGCGGTGGCCTGTCGACCGACCATCGCCGCCTGTTCGACCCGGCGCTCTACGACGTGCTACTGTTCGACCAGCGCGGCTGCGGCCGCTCGACGCCGCACGCCGAACTGGAGGCCAACACGACTTGGCATCTGGTCGCCGATATCGAGCGCCTGCGCGAGATGGCGGGCGTCGAGAAATGGCTGGTGTTCGGCGGCTCGTGGGGCTCGACGCTGGCGCTCGCCTATGCCGAGACCCATCCCGGCCGGGTCACCGAACTGGTGGTCCGGGGCATCTACACGCTGACCCGCGCCGAACTCGAATGGTACTATCAGTTCGGCGTCTCCGAAATGTTCCCGGACAAATGGGAGCGCTTTTTGGCGCCGATTCCCGAGGCCGAGCGCGGCGACATGATGGCCGCCTACCGCAAGCGGCTGGTCGGGTCCGACCCCAAGGCGCAGATCGAGGCGGCGCTCGCCTGGAGCCTTTGGGAGGGCGAGACGATCACGCTCCTGCCGGCGCCCGAGATCGCGAAACAGCACGGCGAGGACGCGTTCGCGCTCGCCTTCGCGCGCATCGAGAACCACTATTTCGTCCATGCCGGCTGGCTGGAGGAGGGGCAGCTCCTGCGCGATGCCGGAAAGCTGCATGGCATCCCGGGCGTCATCGTGCATGGCCGCTACGACATGCCGTGTCCGGCGAAATATGCCTGGGCGCTGCACAAGGCCTGGCCGGAGGCCGAATTCCATCTGATCGAGGGGGCGGGGCACGCGGTGTCGGAACCGGGGATCCTGGACCGGTTGATCCGGGCGACGGATCGGTTCGGCGGAAAGTCGTCATGACCCGCGAACGCCTTTCCCTCTTCGACACCACGCTGCGCGACGGGCAGCAGACGCCGGGGATCGATTTTTCTGTCGACGACAAGATCGCCATCGCGAAAATGCTCGATGAATTCGGGCTCGACTATGTCGAGGGCGGCTATCCGGGCGCCAATCCGACCGACACCGCCTTCTTCGACCGCAAGCGCACCGAGCGCGCGTCGTTCGTCGCCTTCGGCATGACCAAGCGCGCCGGCGTCTCGGTCTCGAACGATCTGGGCATCGCCGCGCTGCTGCAGGCGAAGTCGGACGCCATCTGCTTCGTCGCCAAGAGTTGGGACTACCATGTCCGCGTCGCGCTCGGCTGCTCCAACGAGGAGAACCTCGAATCGATCGCCGAGTCGGTCAAGGCGGCGGTCGGGGCGGGGCGCGAGGCGCTGCTCGACTGCGAGCATTTCTTCGACGGCTTCAAGGCCAATCCGGCCTATGCGCTTGCCTGCGCGCGCGCGGCCTACGATGCCGGCGCGCGATGGGTCGTGCTGTGCGACACCAATGGCGGCACGCAGCCGTCCGAGGTGCGCGAAATCGTCGGCAAGGTCATCGCTGCCGGCATTCCGGGCGAAAACCTCGGCATCCACGCGCATGACGACACCGGCCAGGCGGTCGCCAATTCGCTCGCCGCGGTCGAGGCGGGCGCGCGCCAGATCCAGGGCACGCTGAACGGCATCGGCGAGCGCTGCGGCAACGCCAATCTGATCTCGATCATCCCGACGCTCTTGCTGAAGCCGGCCTTCGCGGAACGCTTCGAGACCGGCATCACGGCCGACGCGCTTGCCGGCATTTCGCGGCTCTCCCGCGCCTTCGACGAACTCCTGAACCGCGCGCCGGAAGCGCAGGCGCCCTATGTCGGCCAGTCGGCCTTCGCCACCAAGGCCGGCATCCACGCCTCGGCGCTCGCCAAGGAGCCGGCGACCTACGAGCACGTGCCGCCCGACGCGGTCGGCAACCGGCGCAAGGTGATGGTGTCGGACCAGGGCGGCAAGGCGAACTTCATCGCCGAACTGAAGCGACGCGGCATCGAGGTCGGCCGCTCCGACGACCGGCTCGACACGCTGATATCGATCGTCAAGGAGCGCGAGGCGACCGGCTATGCCTATGAGGGGGCGGATGCGAGCTTCGAACTGCTGGCGCGGCGAACGCTGGGCAGCGTGCCGGAGTTCTTCCGCGTCGAAAGCTTCCGCTGCATGGTGGAACGCCGTTTCGACGCCAAGGGGCAGATCAAGACCGTCTCGGAAGCCATTGTAAAGATTAAGGTGGACGGCGAGGAGCGCATGTCTGTCGCCGAAGGCCACGGCCCGGTCAACGCGCTCGACATCGCGCTGCGCAAGGATCTGGGCCGATATCAGGACGAGATCGCCGACCTCGAACTCGTCGACTACAAGGTGCGCATCCTCAACGGTGGCACCGAGGCGGTCACCCGCGTCCTGATCGAAAGCCAGGACGCGACCGGCGCCCGCTGGTGGACGGTCGGCGTCTCCGACAACATCATCGACGCCTCCTTCCAGGCGCTGATGGATTCGATCGTCTACAAGCTGATGAAGAACCGGGAACTGGCGGGGCTGGTGGCGGCTGAGTGATCTGGAGCCCGCATCATTCAGACCTGGTCGAGAGCCCTCGCACGCTCGGCCAGAACCGCCCTGTGACGG
>JAUYMV010000289.1 GCA_030698645.1 Mesorhizobium sp. | reverse complement strand
CAGCCCGGCGGTGGAGGAAATCCTCTATCCGGCGATGGAGGACTACCAGCTCGACCTCATCATCGGCGAGGGGCCGGCGGCGCGCTCGGTGAAGATCGATTTGTCGCGCTTCACGCTGGTGGCGGCGACGACGCGGCTCGGCCTGATCACCAATCCGCTGCGCGACCGCTTCGGCATTCCGGTGCGGCTGAACTTTTATACGGTCGAGGAGCTGGAGATGATCGTGCGGCGCGGCGCGCGCATCCTCGGCCTGCCGCTGACCGACGACGGCGCGCTGGAGATCGCCAGGCGGGCGCGGGGCACGCCGCGGATCGCCGGACGGCTGCTGCGCCGCGTGCGCGATTTCGCGACGGTGGCCGGAGCCGGCGAAGTGACGCGTCAGATCGCCGACGCCGCGCTGACGAGGCTGGAGGTCGACGCGCTCGGCCTCGACCAGCTCGACCGGCGCTATCTCACCATGATCGCGGGCAATTTCGGCGGCGGGCCGGTCGGGGTGGAGACCATCGCGGCGGGCCTGTCGGAGCCGCGCGACGCCATCGAGGACATCATCGAGCCCTATCTGATCCAGCAGGGTTTTCTTCAGCGCACGCCGCGCGGCCGCGTGCTGACGGCCAATGCCTGGCGGCATCTCGGCCTCGCCGCGCCGACGGACCTGGCGGCCGTGCAGGCGAGCCTGTTCGAGGACGAGTGAGTGTCGGCTACTTCAAGGCCCGGATCATCTCCATGATTTCGGGCTCGGCCCTGCGCCCGTCGAACTCGTCGACCACGCCGAAGGCGCCGCCATAGTCCCACATCGACCAGGCGAAGCCGTGTTTCTCGGCGAGCGCGATCATGTCGCGGTAGTAGGCGGCGCGGGTGGCGGCCGGCATCACATGGTCGTTGCCGTATTCCTGGCGGATCATGCCGAACTCGCCGAGCATGATGTCGCCGGCCGCGACGCCATGGGCGGCGGCCCATGCCGCGACCTCGGCGAAGGGCGCGTCCATCGCGGCGGCGAGCTTGGCCGGGGTGTCGACGGCGGCGATTTGCTCGTCGAGATAGGCGAGCAGGCCGGCGCGGCGCATGAGCGGGGCGTCCCGGCGGATACGCTGGCGGATCGTCTCGACGATGGCGTCGAGTTCGACCGGCGAAACGCTGTCGAGCGGGTAGGGCAGGCCGGTGACATGCGGGATGAAATCGCCCGCCCAGGTCGCGCCCTGATGCGTCAGCAGGAAGGGCGCGTAGGAATGAAAGCTCCAGATGACGTTGTCGTCCGGGATCAGCTTCGGGTCGAGGGCGGCGAGCCCCTCCGACGTGCC
>JAUYMV010000252.1 GCA_030698645.1 Mesorhizobium sp. | reverse complement strand
CTCCCCCTGGCAATGGGGTGTCCGGCTTGAACATCAGGACCGATGGCGAGGACGCGGAACTGACGGGCCTGGCCAGGCTTCGCGACAGGCTGCGCCGGCTCTACCACGGCCGCACCCCTGGCGCGATCCGCTTCCAGATCGGGGTCATCCTGATCGATTTCGTCCTCATCGCCTTCTTCATCGCAACGCCGGTGATGCAGGAATGGCAGGCCTTCCTGTGGATCGACTATTCCATGGCCGCGATCCTTGCCGCCGACATCGTCGCGCGCACCCTCGCCTCGAACCACATCGACCGCTGGCTGCGGCAGCCGACGGTCTGGGTCGACATCTTCATCCTGCTGACGCTGCTGATGCCCGAAACGCTCTCCAATTTCGGTTTCCTGCGCATCCTCCGTCTGTGGTCGCTATCGCGCAGCGGCTTTCTCTGGCGCCCGCTCGAACGGCGCGGTTACGGCCAGTGGCGCGAACCGGTGCATGCGGTGGTCAACCTGCTGACCTTCCTCTTCATCGTCACCGGTTTCGTCTACACCTTCTTCTTCCGGACGGGGGCGGGCGTCGCCGGCTATGTCGATGCGCTCTACTTCACCGTCGCGACCGTGACCACGACGGGCTTCGGCGACATCGTGCTGCCGGGAATTGCTGGCAAGCTGACGTCGATCGTCACGATGATCATCGGCATCTCGCTGTTCGTACGGCTGGCGCAGTCGATCTTCCGGCCGTCCAAGGTCTACTTCCCCTGCCCGCAATGCGCGCTGCAGCGCCATGATCCGGACGCCGTCTACTGCAAGGCCTGCGGCTATCTGCTGAAGATCCCGGACCACGGCGACTAGGCTTGCGCGTCGCCGCCCTGCGTTGCCGCGCGGCGATCGAGATAGCGCATCACCGGCTTCACGGCGACGCCGTGCAGAACGATCGAGATCAGCACGACGAGGCAGACGGTGACCCACAGGATTTCGGTCCGGGCGAACTCGGCCTGGCCAAGCGCGTAGGCCAGGTAGTAGAACGAGCCGAGGCCGCGGATGCCGAAAAAGGCGATGACGGCGCGGTCGGCCAGCGGGTGCGCGGAGCCGGCGAGGCCGATCATCCCGGCGGCCGGCCGGATGACGAGCACGATGGCGAGCGCGGCCGCGATGATGCTCCAGTCGAGCGCCCCGAAGATCGAGCCCTCGGCGATCGCCGCGCCGAAGCAGACCAGGAGCAGCATCATGACAAGCCGCTCGACCTGTTCGGTGAAGGTGTGCAGGTCCTCATGGTAGCTGTGCTTGCGTTCGACCGAACGCATCGTCACCGCCGCGACGAAGACAGCCAGGAAGCCATACCCGTTGGCGCTCTCGGTCAGTCCGTAGCACAGGCATGTGATGCCGATGGCCACCAGCCCGTCTCCGGTCTTGGCGAGCCGCGTCCGCTCCGGAAGCCGGAACGCCAGATGGCCGAGGAGCTTGCCGGCGGCCCAGCCGATCACCACGCCGGCCGCCAGCTTCCAGATCACGTCGACCAGCAGCCAGTCCGTCAGCCAGGGCTTGCCGGACGCCTGCGACAGCGCGATGGCGATCGCCAGGTAGACGAACGGAAAGGCCAGCGCGTCGTTCAGGCCGGCTTCCGAGGTCAGCGCGAAGCGTACCTCGTCCTCCTCTTCGGAATTCGGCGGTCCGACCTGGATGTCGCTCGCCAGCACCGGGTCCGTCGGCGCCAGCGCCGCGCCGAGCAGGATGGCGCCGGTCAGGCCGAGGCCGAGAAAGCTCCAGCCGAACAGGGCGATGGCGGCGATGGTCAGCGGCATGGAAATGGCGAGCAGCCGCCACGTCACCATCCATCCCCGCCAGCTGACTGGCCGGTCGAGCTTCAGCCCGGCGCCCATCAGCGCGACGATCACCACGAATTCGGTCAGCCGCTCGGTGAGCGCGCGGTCCTCCAGCGGATTGAAGGCGATGATCGGCGACAAGGGGGAATTCATCAGCAGCACGCCGAAGCCGATGCAGGCGATCGGCAGCGACAGGGGAAGATCCTTGAGCAGCATCGGCAGCCAGGCGGTGACCAGGACGATCGCCCCGAACACGGTAACGAGAACGATGTAGACATCCATCGGCGACGGCTTTCGATATGCGCTGCGGCGCGGCGGGAGGTGTTACGCACACCGTTACGACGCGGCTGATGCACGGGCAATGCGGCGAGGCGGTGACGCGGCGGACAATGGACGGCCGTCGCGGAAGCCCTGCCGGTTCCTCATGCGCCGATCGGCTTGGCCGCCCCTGGCGCTGCCTCCGCCC
>JAUYMV010000243.1 GCA_030698645.1 Mesorhizobium sp. | reverse complement strand
AAGGAATCGCTGTCGATCAAGCCCGACGGGTTCACCATCAAGGTGCGGCCGCGTCCGGGCCGGTCGCGCAGCGCGCTGGTGCCCGGCGCCGCGGTCGCCAATCAGAATGCCGCGCACGCAACGCAGGCGGCAAAGCGGCCGAGCCACGGCACGAAACTGACCGTGCTCTATGGCTCCAATCTCGGTACAACCGAGGAGATCGCCCGCGACATCGCCAATTCCGGCGAACTGAACGGCTTCGACACGACATTCGCCCAACTCGACGACTACGCCGGACGCCTGCCGACCGATGGCGTGGTCATTCTGGCCAGCGCCTCCTACAACGGCGCGCCGCCGGACAATGCCGCGCGCTTCGTCAAATGGCTGCACGAATCGGCGCCCGGCGCGGCAGCCGGCGTCAACTACCTCGTCTTCGGCTGCGGCAATCGCGACTGGGCGTCCACCTTCCAGGCGACGCCGCGCATGATCGACGAGCGGCTGGAAGCACTCGGCGCGCGGCGCATCGTGGCGCGCGGCGAAGCGGACGCGCGCGAGGATCTCGACGGGCAGTTCCAGGCCTGGTTCGCAAAACTCTGGCCCGCCGTCGGCGCGGCGCTTGAGCTTGGCATCGACTTTTCCGAACAGGTCAAGGCCGAGCCCCTCTACGAGGTCGAGATCGTCTCGGCAGCCGACGCGCACCCGATCGCCAGCCAGTCCGGCGCACGGCCGATGACCGTGCTCGAAAACCGCGAGTTGCAGAACCGCGAAGGACCGGCCGCATCGGATCGCTCGACGCGGCATATCGAGGTCGCGTTGCCGGACGGCATGAGCTACCGGCCGGGCGACCATCTCTGCGTCGTCCCGGTCAACGCCGCCGACCTCGTCGCGCGCGTCGAGCGGCATTTCGGCTTCAAGCCCGACACCCATCTGCGCCTGCGCGCCACCGGCGGACGGCAGAGCCCGATCCCGGTCGAAGGGCCGGCGTCGGCGCGGCGCATCCTGTCGGACTATGTCGAACTGCAGGCGGTGGCGACGCGCAAGCAGATCGAGACGATGGCGGAAAACACGCGCTGCCCGGTGACCCGGCCGAAACTCGAGGCGCTCGCAGCCGAACCCGGCGCCGGCGGCGACCTTTATCGCAGCGAAGTCTTCGCCCGGCGCAAATCGGTGCTCGACCTGCTGGAAGAATTCCCGGCCTGCGAACTGCCGTTCGGCCTCTATCTCGAAATGCTGCCGCAACTGGCGCCGCGCTACTACTCCATCTCCTCCGCCCCGGACCAGGCTAGCGGCCGCTGCGCGATCACGGTCGGCGTCGTCGAGGGTCCGGCGCGCTCGGGCAACGGCATCTACCGCGGCACCTGTTCGAATTATCTGCTGGCGGCGGGCGAGGGGACGACGATCCACGCGCTGGTCAAGGAAACCAAGGCCGGCTTCCGCATGCCCGACGACCCGTCGACGCCGCTCATCATGATCGGCCCCGGCACCGGACTGGCGCCGTTTCGCGCCTTCCTCCAGGCGCGCGCCGCACAGGCGGAAGCGGGGCATGCGCTTGGCCGCGCCATGCTCTACTTCGGTTGCCGCCATCCGAAGCAGGATTTCCTCTACCGCGACGAGTTGCAGGACATGGCGGCGCGCGGCCTGGTCGAACTGCATGTCGCGTTCTCCCGCCATGACGGCGAGAAGACCTATGTCCAGGACCTGATACGCCGCCAGCGCGCCGATGTCTGGCAACTCATCCAGTCCGGCGCGAAGATCTTCGTGTGCGGCGACGGCAGCCGCATGGAGCCGGACGTCAAGCGGGCGCTCGCGCGCATCTGGGCGGAGGAAATGGACCGAGACATGGATGCCGCAGATGGCTGGATCGATGGATTGGGCAAGGCGGACCGCTATGTGCTCGACGTCTGGGCGGGCAATTGACGCGTCGTAGAAATACGCGCTTGAATTTTATGTTGCAGTGCACAATATACGCCGTGTCGAGAAAGTCGACGACTCGCGGGAGGAAACCACGAGGAGTGCGGCTATGCACAAACACACGATCCCGGGCTGGCCCCATCCCGGCCAGATTCGCCAGTTGCGCCCGTCCGACCTGGCGAATTTTCGCGAACATCTGCTTCGGCTCGATACCGAAAGCCGGCGCGACCGTTTCAACGGCGTCACCGACGACATTTTCGTCGGCTCCTACGCGGCGCGCTGCTTTTCGGACGGCACCACGGTCATCGGCTATGTCGAAGACGGCGAGGTGCATGGCGCGGCCGAACTGCACGAACGGCCGGATCTCGATGAGCCGACCGGCGAAATCGCCTTCAGCGTCGAGCGCCACCTGCATCACAAGGGCATCGGCAGCGCGCTGTTCAGCCGCCTGATCGCGCACGCCCAGTCGCTCGGCTACGAAAAGCTGCGCGTTACCACCCACCCGCAGAACGAAGCGATGAAGGCGCTGGCGCGCAAGTTCAAGGCTCGGCTGATCTTCGAGGATGGCGAGACGGTGGGCACGATCGAAGTGCCCGAAGGCAGCTTCGCGTTCTTGCCGGCTGCGGAAAATGCCCGCCTGGAGGCGAACGGCGCCTGAGGCGCGGCGCGCGGTTCGCTCAGAGCCCGAACGTCGCGTCGAAGGCGCGTGCGCCAGGCGGCGTGAATGCCAGCACGCGCCCCTGGCCGCGCCGCGCCCAGCCGCGTTCGATGACCGAAGCCAGAATGGCTGCGCCGAGCGCGCCGCCCAGATGGCTCCGCCGTTCGCTCCAGTCGAGACAGGAGCGGCAGACCGGCCGGCGACCCGACTCGAGCGCGCCGACGCCAATTCCGAAGCCGCCGAAGAACGCCCGCCCGGCGGCGGTCAGGGCGAGGTCGTCGTCGCCCTCGATCCAGTCCTTCTCGCGCAGCGCGCCAAACAGCGCCACCGCGCGTTCGCCGGCCATGTGGTCGTAGCAGACCCGCGCGTGGCGAAGCGCCGTGTCCTTCGGGCCGGTCCGCACGCGCACCGCGCCGGTGCGCTGCGCCAGCGCCATCAGCCCCTCCAGAACGGCGCCGACATCGTCTCCCGACAGCCGGAAATAGCGGTGCCGGCCCTGTCTTTCCGATTTCAGGAGCTTTGCCGCATCGAGCTTGGCGAGATGCCCGCTCGCCGTCTGAATGGTGACGCCGGCCGCCGAGGCGAGTTCGGTCACCGTCAGCGCGCGGCCGTCCATCAGCGCGGACAGCATGTTGGCGCGCGCCGGATCGCCCATCAGCGCGGCGATCGAGGAGATGACCGGACCTTCCTTCATGCTTCGATCGTAGCCGAACTATCGCAGTCGGGCAAAGCCTATTCTGCGGCTGAGACGGATGGGTAAGGCAGCATGGATCAAGAGACCGAACGGCAGATCGCGTGGCCGCGACACGAGGCTGGACGCTGGCGCGTCCGGGATGGGGTTCGCCTCGTTCTGTTTCTGGCGGCCCGCCGGCGGCAGCGACAGGTCCTGGCCATGCTCGCGGACCACGAACTGCTCGACATCGGGCTGTCCCGCGACGAAGCGCTGCGGGAGGCGGCGAAGCCGTTCTGGCGTGACTGACCCGTCGTTCGCTATCAGGCCTAACGCTTCGACCGGCGCCGAAGCATTCGCAAACGAGTATCGCTAGAACATCGCCAGCGACACAGACGAGGATGCCATGATCACCTGTTTCATCCGCTACCAGATCGATCCGTTCAAGAAGGCCGAATTCGAGACCTATGCGCGCAACTGGGGCGAGGCGATTCCGCGCTGCGGCGCCGACCTGATCGGCTATTTCGCGCCGCACGAAGGCTCGGCGACCACCGCCTACGGCGTCTACAACATCGAAAGCCTCGCCGCCTACGAAGCCTATCGCGCCCGCCTCGGCGCCGATCCGCTCGGGCGGGACAACTATGCGTTCTCGGTCCGGGAGCGCTTCATCCTGAAGGAGGATCGCATCTTCCTGAAACTGGCCTCCGCGCCTGCCGGCGCAGCGGTTCGGTCATGATCGCGGTGATCTTCGAGGTGTTTCCCGCGGAAGGCCGGCGCGACGCATATCTTGGGCTCGCCGCGGCACTGCGCGACGAGCTGGAAACACTCGACGGGTTCGTTTCGGTCGAACGCTTCGAGAGCCTCAGCCAGCCCGGCAAGCTGCTTTCGCTGTCCTTCTTCCGCGACGAGGCGGCGGTGGCGGAGTGGCGCAATCGGTCGGCGCATCGCGCGACGCAGGCAAGGGGGAGGGGTGGCGTATTCGCCGACTACCGGTTGCGCATTGCCTCGGTCGTGCGCGACTACGGCATGTTCGATCGCGGGCAAGCGCCGGAAGACAGCATCAGGGCGCATGCCGACCGGGCATGAAAAAGCCCCGGCGGAGCGATCCGCCGGGGCTTTTTCTACGCGATACGAGGCTGCGAACTGACTACGCGGCCTTGGAATAGAGCGACGACAGTTCCGACTTGACCG
>JAUYMV010000241.1 GCA_030698645.1 Mesorhizobium sp. | reverse complement strand
CCCAGGAGAGGACTCGAACCTCCACGCCTTGCGGCACACGGACCTGAACCGTGCGCGTCTACCAATTCCGCCACCTGGGCAGGTGCGACGCCCATGTAGGCGGGCCACCGGGCAGTGTCAACGAGTATTGTGGCGGCGGCGCCGGCGTTTCGACGCGGCCGGTCAGCCGGCGAGCGTTTCCTTGCTGGCGACCGTCGAATCCGCGTTCAGCCGGTAGACGATCGGCACGCCGGTGGCGAGCTCCATCTTGACGATCTCGTCGCCGGAAAGGCCGTCGAGCGCCATGATCAGCGCGCGCAGCGAATTGCCGTGCGCGGTGACGAGCACCGATTCGCCGCGCAGGACATGCGGCAGGATGGTGTGGATGTAATATGGCCAGACGCGCGCGCCGGTGTCCCTGAGGCTTTCGCCGCCGGGCGGCGGGACATCGTAGGAGCGGCGCCAGACATGCACCTGCTCGTCGCCCCATTTCGCCCGCGCGTCGTCCTTGTTGAGGCCCGAGAGGTCGCCGTAGTCGCGCTCGTTCAGCGCCTGATCCCGAATCGTTGCAAGCCCGGCCTGGCCGAGCGCGGCAAGGATGTGGTCGCTGGACTTCTGGGCGCGCTGCAGCACCGAGGTGAAGGCGATGTCGAAGGTCATGCCGCGCGCCGCCAGCCTGGCGCCCGCGGCCTTGGCCTCGGCATGGCCCAGCTCGGTCAGGTCGACGTCGCGCCAGCCGGTGAACAGGTTCTTCAGGTTCCATTCGCTCTGGCCATGGCGCACGAGCACGAGGGTACCGGACATTGCTTCTCCTTCCAGGTTCAGTTGCCGGCCCGGCCTTCCGAAAAGCCGAGCACGTCAAGCATCGAATAGAGGCCGGGCTTCTGCTCATGCGCCCAGAGGGCCGCCCTGACCGCGCCGCGCGCGAAGATGGCGCGGTCCTCGGCATGGTGCGAGAGCGTGATGCGCTCGCCGGGTCCGGCCAGGATCACCGAGTGGTCGCCGACCACCGAGCCGCCGCGCAGCGTGGCGAAGCCGATCGCGCCTGTCGGACGCGGTCCGGTGTGGCCGTCGCGCGAGCGCACACTGTTGGCTTGCAACTCGATGGCGCGGCCCTCGGCGACCGCCTGTCCGAGCAACAGGGCCGTCCCCGACGGCGCGTCGACCTTGTGGCGATGGTGCATCTCGAGGATCTCGACGTCGAAATCGTCGGCGCCGAGCGCGCGCGCGGCCTGCTTCGCAAGCACGGCGAGCAGATTGACGCCAAGGCTCATATTGCCGGATTTCACGATCGCGGTGTGGCGCGCCGCGGCCTTGATCTTCTCCTCGTCGTCAGCCGAACACCCTGTGGTGCCGATGACGTGGACGATATGGGCCTGCGCCGCATAGAAGGCGAACTGCACGGTCGCTGCCGGCACGGTGAAATCGAGCACGCCGTCGGCCCTGGCGAAGACCGGCAGCGTATCGCTCGAGATCGTGACGCCGATCTCGCCAATTCCGGCCAGCACGCCGGCATCCTTGCCGAGATGCGGCGAGTCCGGATGCTCGATGGCGCCGGCAAGCCTCGCCCCCTCGATCGACTGGATGGCGCGCACCAGCGTCTGGCCCATCCGGCCCCCGGCCCCGACCACCACCAGCCTCATCGCGTTCATCGTCTGCTCCTCACGGCCGCCTTGCGCGCTGCCGGCTTGCGGGACGCGGGCGCTGGCGACGCGCCGCGCTCGCCCTGCAGGAAGTGGAACCGCGCATAAGCCCCGCCGCTGCGCGACAGCAGGGCGTCATGCGTGCCTTCCTCGATCAGCCTGCCGTCCTCGAGCACGACGATATGGTCGGCATTGACGACAGTCGAGAGCCGATGCGCGATGACCAGCGTCGTGCGGTTGCGCATCACCGTGTCGAGCGCCTTCTGGACCTTGGCCTCGGATTCATTGTCGAGCGCCGAGGTGGCTTCGTCGAGCAGCAGGATGGGCCGGTCGGCCAGCAGTGCG
>JAUYMV010000170.1 GCA_030698645.1 Mesorhizobium sp. | reverse complement strand
CGGGCGATCTGCGAGGCGCGGCTGGACGCGCTTTCTCGCGACATCAGCAGGCCGGCGCGATATTGCGCGCGCGCCCTGTCGAGTTCGTCGGCATGCACCTGCTCGCCGGTCTTCTGCAGCTCGCTCATGATGACGGGGACGAGTTCCGCGATGTCGCCCTGGCCGGTCGCCGCGTGCACGCCGAAGATCCCGGTGTCGGAAAATCCCCAGTGGAACGCGTAGACCGAGTAGCACAGGCCCCGTTTCTCCCGCACTTCCTGGAACAGGCGCGACGACATCCCGCCGCCGAGCAGCATGGAGAGCACCTGCGAGGCGTAGAAATCGCGCGCATGGAAGGCTCGGCCCTCGAAGCCCAGGATGATCTGCGCATCCATCAGGTCGCGCTCCTCGCGGTAGTCGCCGCCGACATAGATGGCCGGCGGCGCCGGCTTGCTGATGCAGGTCGGACGGAACGAGCCGAGGTGCTTTTCCACCTCGCGCACGAAGTCGTCGTGGTCGACCGCGCCGGCCGCGACGACGACCATGCGGTCGGCGGCGTATTGCCGGTTGATGAAGGAGCGGATGTCGGCCGAGGTGAAGGATTTCACCGTGTCCGGGGTGCCGAGGATGGAGCGCCCGATCGTCTGCTCGCGAAAGGCGGTCTCGGTGAAGCGGTCGAAGACGATGTCATCCGGCGTGTCGTGCGCGGCGCCGATCTCCTGCAGGATGACATGCTGCTCGCGCTCCAGTTCGTCGGCGTCGAAGCTCGAATCCGACAGGATGTCGGCCAGGATGTCGATGGCGAGCGGAACGTCGTCCTTCAGCACGCGGGCATAGAAGGAGGTCGTCTCGACCGAGGTCGCGGCATTGATCTCGCCGCCGACATTCTCGATCTGCGAGGCGATCTGGAAGGCGGTGCGTCCGCTGGTGCCCTTGAACGCCATGTGCTCCAGCAGGTGCGCCATGCCGTGTTCGTCGTCGCGCTCGTCCCGGGAGCCGGACTTCACCCAGACGCCAAGCGCAACGGTCTCGATGTGGGGAAGGTTTTCGGTTGCGACTGTCAGGCCGTTCGACAGACGGCTTACCTCAACACCCATATACAGCAAACTCCTCAGACCTTCGCGGCGGCCCTGGACCGCGCGGAGATGTACTCTTCCACCATTTTGAGCTCCGAGGGAAGCACCATGTAGTTTTCCGGCTTCTCCATCAGGCCGGACAGCCACTCCGGCAGGGCCGGCGTGACGCCGCAGGCCTCGGCCACCGCGGCCGGGAATTTCGCCGGATGCGCCGTCGCCAGCACGATCATCGGCGCATCGCCCTCGAGCCTGCCGGCGACGTGCATGGCGATCGCGGTGTGCGGATCGAGCAGGTAGCCGTTCCGCCTCAGCGTGGATCGGATCGTCTCCGCGGCCTCTGAAACCGTCGCCCGCCCGGCGTCGAAGCGGGCGCGAATGGCGGCGAGCGGGGCGGCGTCGATGGTGAATGCGCCCGACTGCTTCAGCCGCTCCATGTAGCTGCGCACGAGCGCCGCGTCGCGCCCGGCCGCCTCGAACAGCAGGCGCTCGAAATTGGACGACACCTGGATGTCCATCGAGGGCGAGGTGGTGGCGACCACGCCGCGCATCTCGTAGGCGCCGGTCGCGATGGTGCGCGCCAGGATATCGTTGTCGTTGGTGGCGACGACCAGGCGGTCGACCGGCAGGCCCATCTTCATGGCGGCGTAGCCGGCGAAGATGTCGCCGAAATTGCCGGTCGGCACGGTGAACGAGACAGCCCGGTCCGGGCTGCCGAGCGAGAGCGCCGAGGAGAAGTAGTAGACGATCTGCGCCATGATGCGCGCCCAGGTGATCGAATTGACGCCGGACAGCATCACCCGGTCGCGGAATTCATGGTCGTTGAACATCGCCTTCACCAGCGCCTGGCAGTCGTCGAAATTGCCTTCGATGGCGAGCGCGTGGACGTTTCCCTCGGTCGAGGTCGTCATCTGGCGCTGCTGCACCGGCGAGACGCGGCCACGTGGAAACAGGATGAAGATGTCGGTCCGGTCGCGCCCGGCGAAGGCGTCGATCGCAGCACCCCCCGTGTCGCCCGACGTCGCGCCGACGATCGTCGCGCGCTGGCCCCGCTTGGCCAGCACATGGTCCATCAGCCGCGCCAGAAGTTGCATGGCGACGTCCTTGAAGGCGAGCGTCGGGCCGTGGAAGAGCTCCAGGATGAATTCGTTGGGCCCGCTCTGCACGAGCGGACAAACCGCGTCGTGGCGGAAGGTTGCATAGGCTTCGCCGACGATGCGCGCGAAGGTCTCCGGCTCGATGTCGCCCTCGACGAAGGGCGTCAGCAGCTTCGTGGCGAGGTCCGGATAGGACAGGCCGCGCATGGCGCGTATCTCGGCGGCGGTAAATTGCGGCCAGGTCTGCGGCAGATAGAGGCCGCCGTCGCGCGCCAGGCCTGCCAGTAGCGCGTCGGAAAAACCGAGGACGGGCGCCTCTCCGCGAGTGCTGATGTAGTTCATTGATGCCATGTCCGTGCCGGTCGTTTCGGGAGCCGCGAGCCGGGTCGCAAAAAGCGCTGGCGCCCGGGTCGCATTTTAGCCGCGGCGTTGGTATAGAGGGCCGCTTTGCGTCAGGAAAGTGCAGTTCATGCAGTCAGTGGTTTTCCGTTCCCATTCTCTCGGCCGTTTCCTCGCCGGGAGCTTTATGCTCATCGCCGCGGGGTGCCAATCGAACGACACGGCCGGTACGCTCGATGTCGCAGGCGCGGGTTCGAAGGAGAAGGTGACGCAGGAGGAACTGCTTTCCTACTGCCCCGTCGTCTCGCTGCGCGAAGGCACGGCCTATTTCAATACCTACACCAAGGACGGCAAGGACGATCCGGCCAAGATCATCTACCAGGCCTCGATCAGCGACGTGACGCGCTCCTGCACCAACAGTGGCGGCATGATGACGATGAACGTGGCGGTTGCCGGGCGCGTCGTTCCCGGGCCGGTCGGCCAGGCCGGAACCATCAAGATGCCGATCCGCGTCGTCGTCGTGCGTGGCGCCGAGGTCGTCTACACCCAGTTGCACGACTACCAGGTCCAGGTCGGCGGCACGGCGACGCAGTTCGTCTTCAACGATCCGGCCGTCATCTTCCCGACGCCGGCCAAGGGCACCGTCCAGGTCTTCGCCGGCTTCGACGAAGGCCCGCCGCAGAAGAAGAAGCCGGGCGACGAATAGGCGGGTCCGCCGCCGCTCACTCCACCTCCGACCACTCGGAAAGCGCCGCCAGCACGGCCGCAAGATCGCTCCAGCGCCGGATCACCGTCTCGGCGCCGGCCTCGGTCAGCCTGTCGGCATGGCCGGGCCACGAATGCGCCGCGCCGGTGAAGCCGATCACCCGCATGCCGGCCGCGCGTGCCCCATGCACGCCATGCACCGAATCCTCGATCACGAAAGTCTTCGCCGGATCGGCCTTCATCGCCGCCGCGGCGTGCAGAAAAACGTCGGGCGCGGGCTTCGGCAGTTTCGACGCTGTGTCCAGCGCCGAGAAGATGCGGCCTTCGAACAGCGGCAGCAGCGCGGTCTTGGTCAGCATGGCCTTGAGCCGCTCCTGACTCGAATTGGAGCAGATGCAGCGCGGCGCGGCGGTGCGCGCCACCGCCTCGCGCGCGCCGTCGATCGCGCGCACCTCGGCCGCCAGCCGCTTGTCGACCAGCTTTTCCGTGCGCTCGATCATCGACGCCTGGAACGGAATCTCGGACTCCGCCTCGACCGCCAGCATGATGTCCTTGAAGGTCAGCCCGGCATAGCGCTCGGCCAGTTCCTCGGCCTCGATCGGGAACCCGGCATCCGTCAGCATCTCCGCCTCGACGCGCGCGGCGATGATTTCGGAATCGACGAGTACGCCGTCGCAATCGAAAATGACGAGATCGGGCTGGCTCATGCGGGCGCTCCGGGGAGGGGCGCTTCAAGCGCCGGATGGGGTGGATGCGCGCGGCGATACAGCAAAGCGCCCGTTTCGGCAAATCCACGCCCGCCGCATGCGCGGAAATCGCACTCGTTTCATTAAATATTTACGCGAAGCGGTAACCATAACGCCGAGTAAACAGTAACGCGTTCGAGTAGGTGTGTTGATGTCAGCCGTGCGTCTTGTCGACGATCTCTCCTCTGTGCCAAATCGCGCCGAATGGCTCGACACCATCCTCAAGGGCGACTGCGTGGCGGCGCTGGAGCGCCTGCCCGAGAAATCGGTCGATATGATCTTCGCCGATCCGCCCTACAACCTCCAGCTCGACGGCGACCTGCACCGGCCCGACCAGTCCAAGGTCGACGCCGTCGACGATGCCTGGGACCAGTTCGATAGCTTCGAGGCCTATGACGCCTTCACCCGCGCCTGGCTGCTCGCCGCGCGCCGCGTGCTCAAGCCCAACGGCACGATCTGGGTGATCGGCTCCTACCACAACATCTTCCGCGTCGGCGCCAAGCTGCAGGACCTCGGCTTCTGGATCCTGAACGACGTCGTCTGGCGCAAGACCAACCCGATGCCGAACTTCCGCGGCCGTAGATTCCAGAACGCGCACGAGACGCTGATCTGGGCCTCGCGCGACCAGTCCGGCAAGGGCTACACCTTCAACTACGACGCGCTGAAGGCGGCCAATGACGACGTGCAGATGCGCACCGACTGGCTGTTTCCGATCTGCACCGGCGGCGAACGCCTCAAGGACGCCAATGGCGACAAGGTGCATCCGACGCAGAAGCCCGAAGCGCTGCTCGCCCGCGTCATGCTCGCCTCGTCGAAGCCTGGCGACGTCATCCTCGACCCCTTCTTCGGCTCGGGCACCACCGGCGCTGTCGCCAAACGCCTCGGCCGCCATTTCGTCGGCATCGAGCGCGAGCAGGCCTATATCGACGCCGCGACCGCCCGCATCGACGCCGTCGAGCCGCTCGGCGACGGCGACCTGATGGGCATGATCTCCAAGCGCGCCGAGCCGCGCGTCGCCTTCCTCAGCCTGCTGGAAACGGGCGTCATCAAGCCCGGCGCGCTCCTCAGCGACGCCAAGCGCCGCTGGACCGCCAGCGTGCGCGCCGACGGCACCCTGACGCTCGGCCGCGACACCGGCTCGATCCACCGCCTCGGCGCCATCGTCCAGGGTCTCGACGCCTGCAACGGCTGGACCTTCTGGCACGTCGAGGACGAGGGCAAGCTCAAGCCCATCGACGACTACCGCCGCGTCGTGCGCGACCAGATGGCGGCGGTGGGGGGTTAATCCCCGTAGTGGAACCGGCAGGAGGCGATCTCGAGCGCCTTCTCGTCGCCCTTGCCGGTGACGCGATAGACCAGTCGATGCTCCTGGGTGATGCGGCGCGACCACCAGCCGTGCTTGTTGCCACGAAGGGGTTCGGGGTGGCCAATCCCGACAAACGGGCTGCGAGCGATATCCCTGATGAGCAAATTGATGCGGGATAGGAGAACGGTATCCTGATCCTGCCAGTAGACGTATTCTTCCCAGCTTCGCTCTGAGAAGATGAGCTTCAAGGATCTATCAGCTCTCGCTCGACGCCCTTGCCAGCGTCGAGCTCAGCAATTGATGCTTCAAGTATTCTTCGGTTGGCGGGGCTCGAGTTTAAATAAGTCGTAGCGTCCATGCCCTGCCAGTCGGCGAGGCGCATGACGATCATCGGCTCGTGGCCCTCGCGAACGAGGACAAGCTCGCCGCCTTCCCGTTCCAGGCGGTCGAGGTCGGCATCGGTCAGGCGCTTGAAGGGGACTTGGTTCATGATGGCGCTCCTGGCGCAAATGTGCCCCCTGGCGGCCCAAAAATCAACTTGGCGGCTAGAAGACGCCCGCTCGACTCGGATCTAGGCCACGCCCAACCGCTTCAAATCTGCCGCCAGCTTCGCCCCATCCGTGAACAGCACCGCCTGCCAGCCCGCCGCGATTGCTCCGTCGACATTCTTCTGGCTGTCGTCGATGAACAGGCTTGCCGATGGGTCCAGCCCGAACGTGTCCGCATGGTGCTCGTAGATGCGCCGGTCCGGCTTGATCACGCCGATCTCGCCCGACACCGTGACGCCGCGCGGGCGGTTCAGGAACGGGAACTTGCGCCGCGCCTCGACGAAGGTGTCGGCGGCGAAATTGGTCAGCATCGTCACGTCGCGGCCGTCCTCGATGAGGCCGAGCATCAGCGCGACGCTGTCCTCGTAGTGGTGCGGCACCATTTCGTGCCAGTGGCCGCGGAAGGCGCGGATGTTGTCCGCCTCGTCGGGATACTCCGCGATCAGCAGCGCCTCGGCCTCCGCCCAGCCCCGGCCGCGGTCCTGCTCGAGATTCCAGGCCGACGTGCAGACGTTTTCGAAGAACCATCTGCGCCGGCCCTCATCCGGGATGATCCGGCTGAACGGCAGATCCGGGTCGTAGTGGATCAGCACCTTGCCGATGTCGAAGACGATGTGGCGTATCTCGGTCATGGCTTGCTCCGGCTCGAAGACGGTTTTTTGGTCGCGCCGGGTATCGCAGCTTCGATGACCTTTTTCATGACGGTCGGCAGCGCTTCGCTGTGGATGAACTCGGCTTTCGACCACCAGTGGCCGGCGGGCGCGGCCAGGTCGCCGACGGTCGCCGCGTGGACCGAGATCTCCAGCTCGAAATGCGTGAAGACGTGCCGGATGCTGCCGGCCGGCCGCCATGCGGCGGCAAACGGGGCGCTGTCGGCGCCCGTGCCGCCGTCGATCCGCGCCGTCCAGGCGGTGCCCGGTAATTCGGTCATGCCGCCCAGCAGTCCGCTGTCGATGCGCTTGCGCAAGAGGATCGCGCCATCCGCCCGGACCGCCACGAACGCGGCGCCCTTGCGCCGCGGCTTCGCCACCTTTGCCGTCTTCACCGGGTAATGTTCCGGATCGCCCTGCTTCAGCGCCAGGCAATTGTCGTTGACCGGGCAGAGCGCGCAGGCCGGACGTCTCGGCGTGCAGATCGTGGCGCCGAGATCCATCGTGCCTTGAGCAAAATCGCCCGGCCGCTCCGCCGGCAGCGCGCCCGCCACGAAGGCGCGGATCTGCG
>JAUYMV010000158.1 GCA_030698645.1 Mesorhizobium sp. | reverse complement strand
TCCCCGCGCGGTCATGACGCGCATCATTCGCGCCCGCATCGAGGAGACGCTGGAGATCGTGCGCGACCGCCTGGCGCGCTCGGGCTACGCCAACACGGTCGGCAAGCGGGTCGTCCTGACGGGCGGAGCCAGCCAACTTTCCGGCCTGCCCGAAGCGGCGCGCCGGATCCTCGCGCGCAACGTGCGCATCGGGCGTCCGCTCGGAATTGCCGGCCTGCCGGAAGCGGCCAAGGGGCCGGCCTTCTCGGCGGTCGTCGGCCTGATGATCTATCCGCAGATGGCCGGCTTCGAGAGCCGCCGGTCGAGTGGCGGCGTGCGTATGTTGGGTACGGGAACAGGCGGACGTTTCCACCGCGTCGGGCAGTGGATCAGGGACAGCTTCTAGCAATAACGGGCGCAAGCCCCGAATCATAAGTGCCGCGGCGGCGAGGCGGCGAGAGACGAGAAAAGGACGAGGACCATGACGATCAATTTGAAAAAGCCGGATATCACCGAACTGCGGCCCAAGATCACCGTGTTCGGTGTCGGCGGTGGCGGCGGCAATGCGGTCAACAACATGATCACGGCGGGTCTTCGCGGCGTCGAATTCGTCGTCGCCAACACGGATGCCCAGGCGCTCACCATGTCGAAGGCCGAGCGCATCATCCAGCTCGGCGCGCATGTCACCGAGGGCCTCGGCGCCGGCTCGCAGCCCGACGTCGGCCGCGCGGCCGCCGAAGAGTGCATCGACGAGATCATCGATCACCTGGCCGGCACCCACATGTGCTTCGTCACCGCCGGCATGGGCGGCGGCACCGGCACGGGCGCAGCCCCGGTGGTTGCGCGCGCGGCGCGCGAAAAGGGCATCCTGACCGTCGGCGTCGTGACCAAGCCGTTCCACTTCGAGGGCCAGCGCCGCATGAAGACGGCGGAAATGGGCATCGAGGAACTGCAGAAGAGCGTCGACACGCTGATCGTCATTCCGAACCAGAACCTGTTCCGCATCGCCAACGACAAGACCACCTTCGCCGACGCCTTCGCGATGGCCGACCAGGTGCTCTATTCGGGCGTTGCCTGCATCACCGACCTGATGGTCAAGGAAGGCCTCATCAATCTCGACTTCGCCGACGTGCGTTCGGTGATGCGCGAGATGGGCAAGGCGATGATGGGCACCGGCGAAGCGTCCGGCGAGGGCCGCGCCATGGCCGCCGCGGAAGCGGCCATCGCCAACCCGCTCCT
>JAUYMV010000157.1 GCA_030698645.1 Mesorhizobium sp. | reverse complement strand
GCGCGCTCGATACGCTCGGCGGTTCGGCCTCGATCGAGGAAATCGACGACCGGACGGCGCAGTTGATGGGCGTCCCGGAGGAGGTGCGGACGGTGCTCGTGGGCGAAGGACCGCGCGGCAAGTTCGACTATCGCTGCGCCTGGGCGCGCAGCTGGCTGAAAAATGCCGGTCTGGTGGACAACAGCGAGCGCGGTGTCTGGGCGCTGACGGCCGAGGGACGCGCGGCGCTCGCCATGCCGCCCGAGGACATCGTTCGGCTGGTGCGCAAGGCGGATGCGGATCTGCGCAAGGCGAAGACGGTTCCGAGCGCCGAGCGGGCGGAAGCCGAAGCGGAAGTCGCGGAAACGGCCGACGCCGTGGCGAAGGACTGGCGCGAGCAATTGCTCGACGTGCTGGCGACCATCGAGCCATCCGCCTTCGAGCGGCTCTGCCAGCGCATCCTGCGCGAGTCGGGCTTCGTCAGGGTCGAGGTGACTGGCAAGAGCGGCGATGGCGGCATCGACGGCACGGGCGTGCTGAAGATGAACCTGCTGTCGTTCCATGTGCTGTTCCAGTCGAAGCGCTACCGGGGCTCGGTGGGTTCGTCGGTCGTGCGCGATTTTCGCGGCGCGATGGTCGGGCGCGCCGACAAGGGGCTGATCATCACCACCGGCAATTTCACCGCCGACGCCAGGCGCGAGGCGACTCGCGACGGGGCGCCGGCCATCGACCTGATCGACGGCGAGGCGCTGTGCGACCTGCTGCGCGATCTGGGCATCGGCGTGAAGGTGAAGATGGTGCCGGAGGTGACGGTGGACGCCGCTGCGTTCGCGGCGTTCTGAGGGGGAGCGGAGAGGTCGGCGGGACAGCGCCCCCCTCTGCCCTGCCGGGCATCTCCCCCTCTTGGGGGGAGATCAGCAAATCGCGAAGGGAACGCCTTCGACCGCGGGCGCCAGCCGCCACGCATTGTCACAAATTTCCCATTGATCATGACAGCGCGAATCACTATATCCGCCTTGCCCAAAGTCGCACGTGCCTGTGGGTGTCCGCCGAACCTCGTATGGCGAGGAATTCGGTCAGGTAACTGGAGCCAACCCCTCCAGCCGGTTCAGCGGCCAATCCGCCTAACCGGGGACACCTTGAAGCAACGACGGTGCGGGCCTTTTCGGTTCTCTTCCGGTTGTCCAAAGACCGGGGTACCTCAAGAGGCACACCTTCATTGCCGGCAGTGCGGACGGGTCGTCCAAGCCAAGGCAGACAAAGCGAGCAAGTGACCGGGCTGGTCATGCGCTCACCGCCGCGCCGAAGCGCAGTCCTGCCCCGGGGTCTCCACCGGCTGGGTCAGGATCAGCATCAGCGCCTTTGTTTGACCGCGTCGACGTGGAGCCCGAGGGCACACGCGGCGCAGCCTTGAGCATGCTTGTCATGCATTGGAGCGATCGATGGCCACTGCCCGCATTCTCGACTTCCTCGCCACCCGCCGCCCGTCCGGCCCCTGCCTCGTCGTCGATCTCGACGTGGTGGAAGAGAATTTCCGCGCCTTCGAGAAGGTGCTGCCGGATTCCAAGATCTACTACGCGGTGAAGGCGAACCCGGCGCCGGAAATCCTGCGCCTGCTCGCCTCGCTCGGCTCGTCCTTCGACTGCGCGAGCGTCGCCGAGATCGAGATGGCGATGGACGCCGGCGCGTCCGCCGCGCGCATCTCGTTCGGCAACACGATCAAGAAGGAGCGCGACATCGCGCGCGCCTTCGAGCTCGGCATCCGGCTGTTCGCGGTCGACTGCGTGGAAGAGGTCGAGAAGACCGCCCGCGCGGCGCCCGGCGCGCGCGTGTTCTGCCGCGTGCTGACCGATGGCGCGGGCGCCGAGTGGCCGCTGTCGCGCAAGTTCGGCTGCGCGCCTGATATGGCGGTCGACGTGCTGCGGCATGCCCGCGCGCTCGGCCTCGACGCGTATGGCGTGTCGTTTCATGTCGGCTCGCAGCAGACGGATCTGTCGGCCTGGGACCGCGCGCTCGGCGACGCGAAGAAGGTGTTCGGCACGCTCGCCGAGGAGGGCATCGTGCTGAAGATGGTCAACATGGGCGGCGGCTTTCCGACGCGCTATCTCAAGGACGTGCCGGCGGCGCAGGCCTATGGCCAGGCGATCTTCGGCGCGCTGCGCAAGCACTTCGGCAACGAACTGCCGGAGACGATCATCGAGCCCGGCCGCGGCATGGTGGGCAACGCCGGCGTCATCAAGTCGGAAGTCGTGCTGATCTCGAAGAAGTCGGCCGACGACCACACGCGCTGGGTGTTTCTCGACATCGGCAAGTTCGGCGGCCTGGCCGAGACGATGGACGAGGCGATCCGCTATCCGATCACCACGCAGCACGATGGCGGACCGACGTCGCCCTGCGTGCTCGCCGGGCCGACCTGCGATTCGGCGGACGTGATGTACGAGAAGATGCCCTATCCGCTGCCGCTGTCGCTGACGATCGGCGACGAGGTGCTGATCGAGGGCACCGGCGCCTACACCACGACCTATGCGTCGGTGGCGTTCAACGGCTTCGAGCCGCTGCGATCCTACGTGATCTGAGCAGGACCGCCCCGGCGCGGACGAAAAAATCCGGCCGGGGCGGCACCTGCCCAACAATGCGACAGGCGCGGATTCTGCCTCGCCTGGGACAATCGACTCAAATCCGCGATTAGTCGGCAACCTGTTGTTGGGGTGCCAGTTGAGAAGGCCCCTGAGGATTACGCCCGTGACTGCCATTGCTTCCGAGATTGTTCAGACTGCCTTCGTGATCGAGGCGGAGACCGCGCGGGACGTTTCCGCGCGCGAGGCGCTGCTCGACCGCGCCATGGGACCGGGCCGGCGGCGCAAGTCGTCGGAGAAGCTGCGCCGCGGGCGGCTGCCGGCCGACGGGCTGGCGTTCGTCGCGCGCGGCGCGGACGGGCGCGTGGTGGGGACGGTCAGGTTGTGGGATGTG